>JBKHJJ010000093.1:0-5536 GCA_046538185.1 Dehalococcoidia bacterium | reverse complement strand
CGTGTGTTTATGGGCGCTTTTGATTGCCCGTTTCGAGCCATGGACAAGCTAATGGCTGACCTTGAAGAAAAACCGACTGCCATCATAGTTGACTTTCACGCTGAGGCAACCTCGGAGAAAGTGGCAATGGGTAGGTACCTTGACGGTCGAGTGAGTGCCGTATTGGGTACACATACCCACGTGGGCACTATTGACGCCCGGATACTGCCCGGGGGCACTGCCTATGTCTCCGACATAGGTATGGTCGGTCCCGTGGATTCGGTTATCGGAGTTGACCCCGATTCTTCAATCAGCGGCTTTCTCACTCAGGTGCCGCGCCGCTTTTCGGTGGGAAAAGGAAAGGTCAGTTTCGACGCTGTCCTGGTCGAAGTGGACAAAAAGACCGGTAAGGCAACAGGTATCAGCCGTATCAGCAGAATAGTCAACTAGTCCCAAACAGGCCGCATACACGGGCGTTCAGTGATCGGTTTCGCTGAACTCCGATGACCCGAGAAGCCGCACCCTTTCCATCACCTCAGACATGATTTCGCCAGCCTTGCCCCGGATGACCACCGTGGCCTCGTGATCAACCGGAGTGGTGCTCAAATTGACGATAGCCAGTTTGGCTCCAGCACTCAAGGCATAAGTCGGCATATAGGCAGCCGGGTAAACGATAAGCGTGGAGCCAATAACGATGAAGAGATCGCAGCTTTGCGAGCGGCGAATGGCTTCGGTTAGCGTGTCCTGTGGCAGCGCCTCCCCGAAGAACACTACATCCGGTTTCAGGATATTCCCACAATCAGGGCAATCCGGGAGTTCTATCCCTTCTTCTACTTTCTGCAATACTTCGGATAGAGGAAAGCGTCTGCCACAACCCAGGCACACCACCCACCGCATACTACCGTGAAGCTCAAACACCTTGTCTTCAGGGATTCCCGCCTTCTGATGCAGGTTGTCGATGTTCTGAGTGATCACGCAGTCTAACTTCCCCATCTGGTAGAGCTCGGCGGCAGCGTAGTGAGCAGCATTTGGTTCGGATCTGGTAAAGAGCCCGGTTTCGGCGTACATCTTCCAGTGTATTATGCGAGTCTCACGACTGCTGAGGAACTTATGAATTGTGAAGTCCTCAGGATCATATCTGGTCCAGATTCCCCCCGGACTGCGGAAATCGGGTATACCTGACTCAGTACTGACCCCGGCCCCCGTAAATACAATAATCCTTTCGGACCCTGCGATAAGCCGGGCCAACTTCTCCGTTTCTTCACTCACCGGATTCATCCCCGTTCCAATGCGGTCAGGGCAACCTTCACCACCCTGTCTATGCCGCCCAGGTCGGGAATCAGCTCGACGCCGGCCCGTGGGAAATAAGCGTCTATCAGAGAAGTCGCGGGGCCACCCTGCCCCTGACCTATTTCCAACAGGAAACAACCTCCGCGATTGAGCTTCCCCGGCATTTGCTCCAGCAGCTCTTGTATTCTGTCCAGGCCCTTCTCGCCACCGGCTAGGGCGATCATCGGCTCGAAATCGACTATTTCGGGACTCAAATCTTCAAACTCACGATCTTTGATATAGGGCAGGTTGGCCACTATCATATCTACGGGGTCCGGCAGCGGCTCAAGCAAATCCCCCAACAAGAGTTCGACCCGACCACAGACTGCGTGGCGTTGACAGTTCTTCTCGGCTACCCGAAGAGAAGCAGCTGAAATATCCGTGGCGTAGATCCTGGCCTGGGGTAGGGCCAGGGCAAGGCTGACGGCGATAGCTCCACAGCCTGTGCCGATGTCGGCTATGGTAATCTGCTTTTCCCTGCGGGAGACAAGACGGGCGAGTTCCAGGGCTTTCTCCACCAAAATTTCTGTTTCCGGCCGGGGAATGAAGGTATCCCGTTCAACATATAGGTCGATGCCATAGAATTCCCAGTGTCCTAGAATATAGGCAGCTGGCTCACGGTCGAGGCGGCGCCGAACAACGCCCCACAGGTGCTTTGTCTCTGCTGGTGTTAAGTCCCTCTCTGGCTCTGTGTGAAGCTGTGTCTTAGACATTCTCAGGACGTGGCCCAGCAGGAGCTCAGCCTCAACAGTAGCGTCGCTAACGTTGGCCCCGAGCAATGTTTGGGTAGCTGATCGCAAAGCTTCGCGCAGAATCATGCAAAAGCGGCTTCTAATTGTTCGATCTGCTCTTTGCTGGACACTGCTTCAATGATTTCGTCCAGTTCGCCGTCCAAAACCTGGTGAAGGTTGTGAAAACTTGAACCAATGCGGTGGTCGGTAATCCGGTTCTGGGGGAAATTGTAGGTGCGAATCTTCTCCGCTCGCTGGCCGCCACCCACCTGTGTCCGCCGTTCCTTGTCTATGCTTTCGAATTGCTTTTGTTGTTCTATGTTAAGCAGCCTGGCTCGAAGCACCGCCATGGCCTTCATTCTGTTTCTTATTTGAGACCTTTCATCCTGGCAGACGGCTACAATACCTGTGGGTAAGTGGGTGATGCGGACCGCTGTGGTCACTTTGTTCACATTCTGTCCACCGGCACCCCCGCTATGGAAGAATTCCATTTTCAGATCATCAGGATTGACCTTCAGCTCAACCTCATCCGCCTCGGGCAGGACTGCCACCGTAGCCGTCGAGGTATGAATTCGTCCCGAAGCCTCAGTGGTTGGCACTCTTTGCACGCGATGAACACCGCGCTCGTGCTTGAAATGACTGAAGGCGCCTCTACCTTTAATTTCAAATATCAACTCCTTGAAGCCCCCAATTTCACTTTGATTGCTGTCAATGATCTCCACCTGCCACCCCTTGGCCTGGGCATACCGGCTATACATGCGAAACAGGTCGGCGGCAAAAAGACCTGCCTCGCCACCCCCGGCCCCGGCTCTTATCTCCACAATGACATCCCTATCATCGTTGGGGTCTTTGGGCATCAGGGAAAGCTTGAGCTGCTTGAGGAGCTTATCTTGCCGTTGTCTGAGCCCGTTCACTTCCTCCTTGATCAAGGCCGCCATTTCCGCCTCGGAGTCAGAATCAAGCAAAGCCTCAAGTTCAGCCAGTTCTTTACCGTTGGCCTTGTATTCCCGGTACCTGCTGACAACGTCTCCAAGCTCAGCCCTCTCCTTGCTCAGCTCCTGCAGGCGCTTGTGGTCAGTAGCTATCTCCTCCTGGGCCAGGAGTTCGCCTAGCTCATCGTAGCGCTTTTCTATCAACTCCAGTTTCTCAAACATAGCCAATACCATTATAATACAGCGGCATAGGTTGCTCAAACTGGGGCTGAGAGAACCATTATGAAACTGGCGCCGGATTGCTATCAGTGCCTCCAAAGACTGATTCACCAGGCAGTCGATCTGGCTACCGGTGATGTTTCACTGAGACGAAAGGCAACAGAGGAAGCGACCAGGATATTGGATAGTGAGTTCTCCTACAGCCAATTGTCTATCGTGATTGCCACCCAGATCCACAGGGTGGTAAAAGAAGTGACCGGAAATCCCGACCCTTACAGCACGATGAAAGAAAGGGAGATGGCACTTGCCAGGGAATTGTCTACTGAGCTCACAGGGCAGGCCCAAGCTGCCGCTCGAGGGCACGGCAGTAGGCAGGACAGTGATGAAGGTGAGCTTCGGAACCGGCTTCGGCTGGCGGCGGCAGCCAATGCTATTGATTTCTTCAGAGAACACGACTCCACAAAGGAGGACATCAGGAAACCGGTAAGCTTCGCCCTGGATGACTCCGAGCAGCTTCAGAGGAAACTGATGGGAGCCGACAAGGTGCTGTACCTGGCCGATAATGCCGGGGAACTCTACTTCGACCTGCCTCTCGTCACGTGGATGAGAAAGTCTGCACGGGTGGTCTACGTAGTCAAACCGGAGCCCGTTCAAAACGACCTGACGTTGGAAGATGTCAGGGGAAGTGGCCTGGACAGGAAATTTGGTGAGGTTATCAGTACCGGCACAGCTTCACCGGGAGTAGTTTTGTCTCTGGCTTCCGACGAGTTCAACCGTGAGTTCGAGTCGGCAGACCTGATATTCGCCAAAGGCATGGGGCATTATGAGGCCTTGTCCGAGCTTCCGGGCCAGGGGAAGTTCTTCTACTGCCTCAGGGCCAAGTGCAAACCGGTAGCGGAATCCCTCGGCGTGTCCCTCAACAGCTACGTGGCCATGCTGCAATGATTCGGGCCGCGGCCATGGTAAGAGACCGCCTCAAGGGGCACTAAGGGGCTCCGGATCGACCATCCTTCTCATATTTTCGTCTTCCTGATCTAGCCTTACTCTTAGCCGGTAAAGGAACAAACTCAAGAACCAGGCCCTATCCACCTATTTTTCCTGTATAATTGGCAGCCAGATGAAGATACGACCGACCAAGCGGGAGGCTTTGCTGGGCGGCATATCCATAACGGTCACCGTTGTTCTTTGCGTTCTTATCATTCAGCATCGAGAGATCATCGATGAAATGGCTAGCTGGGGCTACACTGGTTGCTTTCTGATCAACGTATTAACCAGTGGCACCGTGGTCTTGCCCGGCTTTGGCTCTGTTCTTACATTCACCCTTGGTAGCGTACTGCATCCCGCCATAGTCGGCGCCGTAGCCGGAATCGGTGAAACTACAGGTGCCATCGGTGCCTATGTCACCGGATACGCCGGCAGAGGACTATTCCGGGATCGCACCAGTGGTCTTTTTGTTCGTTTCAACAATCTTGTTGACCGCCACGGCTCCAAAGCCGTCCTCCTCCTGGCATCCCTGATCACTCCTGTTTACTATCCCTTTGCCGTGTTTCTGGGCATGCTTCGCTTCGGGTGGGTAAGATTCTTCCTTGCCACCTGGGCAGGCAGAACAGTCAAGAATATGATACTGGCCTACCTGGGATACTTCGGTTTGCGCTCTATACTGCGATGGCTGGGACTGGACTTCTAACTTGAGTTCAGCGGGCAGTTTTGTTATATTCTTAGTCTTGGCGGGGCTGTAGCTCAGTTGGGAGAGCGTCTGACTGGCAGTCAGAAGGTGGTGGGTTCGAATCCCATCAGCTCCACCAGTTCTTAAAATACTCACAGAACAAATCCTGAACACTTTTCTACTGGTCGAAATCCTTACACTTGCTCAGATATTGCATGCACTGGGACATGCAATGCTGGAGATCACGAGAGAATACACTCAGGCATTAGGATTGGAGGTTGTGTTCAAGAGGCATGTACTGGCTAGTCCGGTGGACAGGCTGGTACATTAGACAAGATATTACTAGGTCAGTGAAACTTGGGGATGATTTCAGTCTTCATCAACGGTTGGAGGCTACGTTTCTTGCTGGTTTCTACAATTCTGTGGTTAGAATCAGATTTTCTAGTCACATACATTGCACTTGTTTGAAAATATCCTACGGCCTTGGCTTGTCTGTCAGTTCAGGACCTGGCGCAACCATAGAAAGTCTAGGAAGCCTATATAAAGCGTCGAGTGGTATGCTTTTGCCCTTTTCTAACGTCTTTCTTTCGTATTCCTTAGCCATTTGAACCACTTTTTGTAGTAGAACCTTTGATAATAGTCCGAGCTGGTGAACCCCTTCTACACTCGAACATATATGC
>JBKHJJ010000003.1:0-24549 GCA_046538185.1 Dehalococcoidia bacterium | reverse complement strand
AGAATCTCCTCAGGGGAAAATATCTGGATTCAAACGGTAAAGATAATTCAGCCATAGATTGAACTCCTTAGCTATTCTTGCCGAGCACCTCTTCTACGCGAACGTCAGTCTTTTTGTCCCAGTCGAGCACCGAGTTCTCTTCCCCAGCTGCTAGTATTCCTTATTCGAGTTCGATCTACCTCACGGGCCACGTCAATCACATAGGTGCTCTTCCTCACTCCGGTTATACACGACCTGTGCTAAACTTCCACCAGAATGCTGTCCCCTTCCACCTTAACCTTGTACACCGTGAGGTTTCTGGACAACTTGAGTGCTCTGCCCATCTTTGACATCAGTCCTCCTCCTAACCAACGCACCACCTTGCCGTTACTGATATCAAATTGAGAGCCATGTACGGGGCAGGTGACTATACTCTTTTCCAATTTGCCCTGCGATAAGTCACCCTTCATGTGGGGGCAACGCTTATCGGCAGCATAGTATGTGTCTCCGACCCTGGCCACGAGGATTTCGCGGCTCCCGACAGCTGCGGCCTTCATTGTCCCGTTTCTCAGCTCATCTGTTTCTGCTACCTCTAGGAATTGACCCACGGTATGGCTCCTTTCGCAGGTACTCCTTTTTGTCAAAGGCGCTCTTAAGACTTATTTTGCCGGGTGCCAGAGTAGCACCCAAAGCGAAATAGCTACAGGGATAGACTGCCTCAGCTTCCTCTACCTCCATTCTGCAGACCAGCTCAACGGCTATTGCTGGGCAAACGCCGGAGTACTACTGTAGGCGACTAAAAAACCCACACAGGTCTGTCATTTCGACAAACCAGCTAGCTTCGCTCTTCCTCTTCCCTCAGCAGGTCACTGAACACATCAGCATGATATACTTCGTGATCTCTTATTCGGGTGAGAAGTCCTTTCAGGTCAGGTTCTTCAATTTCTTTGGAAGCGCGGTCATATTCAGCCGCTACCTTTTTCTCGATCTCAATATCTGCCCGAAGCATATCAGCGGTTCTGGTCGACTGGTCCACTTTGGTATGTTCGATCCGGGGATTCCCCTTCTTGTCCACCATTTCCTCGGACAGCCAGCCCAGATGTTGCATCTCGTTAATGGCCTGGTCCTCCATTTGCTCCTTGACATCCTCGTTGGGCGTCATATAGGAATGGAGAAGGTACTGCAAGATCACAGTATACTCATGCTCGATGCCCCAATTCAGAACCCGTGTTACCTCATCTTGCCGTGAGCCCCGCAGGTCCCTGGTACCTTCCTTTTGAGCTTTGCTTACAAAGTGTTCGAAGTCGCCTCGATGTGATTTCTCGTCGGAAAGAATTCGCCTTAACAGCCGCTTCAAGCCCGGGTCCTCGATAGCCTTGATGTGTTCCTCATATAGGGCGATGGCGTCCCTCTCTTGAAGCAAATCATTTCTCATCCAATCGGGAACTGATTCACCACCTGTGCGCATATCTCCCCTCTCGATGCTGGGAGTACCACCAAGGCTCACTATGGTTTCAGCCAGCCAGTCAAAATGGCGCATTTCTTCTCTGGCAATGGCTTCGATCTCGCAGGCCATCTCACCTTCACCCATCGCGTACGCATGGACTAAATATTGAACGATGGCCGCGTGTTCGTTCTCTAGATCCTGATTCAGCAAAGCAACAATTTTGTCCTTGTCCATTTGTATTCCCCATTTCTCTTACTTCGTCTCTTGTTTCACCGCGACAGCCAACTTTCCCACCCACGAAGCTATTGGTTCCGTGGAAACCAAGACGCGGTACTGGCTCAACATGCCGGAATATTACTCTATCAACTCCGCGCCCTTGCCGCTAAGCTTATAGCTATCCTCTTTTTGATCAGCCAGCCCAGCCTCAGCGAGCTCGCGCAGGCCGCTCCTTACCCTGAATAGAGGCAGTCCCGTTTCCTTTGCGATTTCTTCCGGAGATCCCAACCCCGCCTGCAGGGCACGAAGCATCTTGGTGCCTGATTCAGTAGGTTTACCATCAGGGCTAACACATGCCATATTTCCCTCCCATAAAGATACGTTTACAACTTCTTCTTACATAGATACCAGTCAACACACTCGTATCCTTGCTGGAGTCTCTCTTCAGCCATTTCCTGGGTATTCGGCGGGGGCACCACTACCATATCACCCGGCCTCCAATTTGCCGGAGTAGCTACTTTGTTCTTGTCCGTGGTTTGTAGTGCATCTACTATTCTCAGTATCTCATCCATGTTCCTGCCAGTGGTCAGTGGGTAATAGAGTATCGTCCTGATAATCTGGTCAGGGTCGATTATGAACACGCATCGGACCGTCTCGGTCTTGCTCTGACCGGGATGAATCATGCCGTAGGAAAGCGAAACCTCTTTGTTCAGGTCCGCAATAATGGGGAATGGTATCTTCACCCCTGTTTTCTCCTGTACATTTCGCACCCAGGCGATATGGGAGGAGACGCTGTCCACACTCAGGCCCAGAAGCTCTACCCCTCGCTTTTGCAGTTCCGGATGAATCTCGCTGAAAGCGATGAACTCAGTAGTGCAGACAGGTGTAAAATCCGCCGGGTGAGAAAAGAGAATCAGCCAGCTTCCTTTGAAATCTTCCAGCTTGAGCACTCCCTGAGTGCTTACCGCCTCAAAGGCAGGCGCTGGCTCACCTATATGGGGCATGTACGCTATTGGTTCTCTTACTTCTTCCATGTTTGATACCTCCTTCAAACAAATGTGATGGCTCGGCTACCCAAATTAACCAGCCACAAGGCGGTTGCCACAACCACTTTCAAACCTATTGAGACTAGGTGCCAGACTGAGAGCGCTCGGGCCTGATCACCAGGACCGGTACCGAGGAGAACCGCACCAGTTTGTCCGCCACGCTGCCAAACGCCCAACGGGTTATACCGGAGCGACCATGTGTGGCAATAGCAATAAGATCCACGCCGTTACGTTCCACAAATTCGGTGATGGCCTCACCGGCTTTGCCCATCAATACTT
Source organism: Dehalococcoidia bacterium (assembly GCA_046538185.1). Taxonomy (GTDB): domain Bacteria; phylum Chloroflexota; class Dehalococcoidia; order GIF9; family AB-539-J10; genus RBG-13-51-36. The sequence goes on along the minus strand of JBKHJJ010000003.1, from coordinate 21,582 downwards.
GTGACCTGACCGTCAAGCCTTCCTTACTCAGGTCAGCCTGTACTTTGGCAAGATAGTCCTCCGCCACTTTCGTAGTGGCCTTCTGCACAGCTTCAAAATCCCAGGCCGGTGGTGTCTCCACGGGAACGGGCTCTACTGCTCTCAAGAGCACCACCTCCGCTATGCTACATCCCCTGGCTATTGCTTTTACATGAGGCAGGACACACTCGGCTAGTTCTGACCCATCAAGAGGAACCGCCATCTTTCGATACATCTCACTGCTCCTTTCCTTGTTACTGCCGGGTTATTCTTTGACGACCATTTTACCACGTTCCCATCCTTTTTGCCTCCTTATTTGTCAGGCTGATTTTGCCGTTTCTTCCATTCCTTCTTAGATTCCAGCGCACGCAATGCTGTCATGCAAATCCACGCTCTTTGTGCTTTTCTGCAATAGTCGCGGCTAATCTGTCCAGGGCGTCGAAATCCCCTTCCTGCGGAAAGCCTTTGCTTAACACAGGAGTCAGTACCTCCACCTTAAGGTTGGGCACCATTCCCATCAGTTGTTCCACAGCCTTCCCGCCCCAGCCATAGGAGCCAATGATTGAGACGAACTCGAGCCTGGGTCTCAAGGCGTTGGCCAGAAATGCTGCGTAGGCGACATTAGGATGTGGACCAACCAGAACCGTGGGGGTGCCGATCACCATGGTGGGGGCATCCACCAATGCCATGGCCAGTTTCCCAATATCAGTGGCGGCCAGGTTGAACTGCTTGACACCGACGCCTCTATCAGCCAGGGCTCCCACAAAGTATTCCACCATCTTTCTTGTGCCTCCATGCATGGAGATATACGGCAGGATCACAATGTTCTTCGGCGGACCGGATACCCAGCTCCGATATGCTTCCATGATGAACGACGGTTTGTCATAGAGCGGGCCGTGGCTGGGGGCGATGACGTCAATCTTGTAACCGTTCAGTTTCTCCAGATGCTTCTCAATACTGGTACGGAAAGGCATCATGATTTCAGCAAAGTACCTTTTGGCCGCCTCATAGACTTGCCCTTCATCTGCTACATACAAGTCTGTGGTAGCCAGATGAGAGCCAAAAAAGTCGCAAGGGAAGAGTATTCTGTCTTCCCGTAAATATGTAAGCATGGTCTCGGGCCAGTGTACCCATGGGGCATGGATAAATTCCAGGGTCTTATTCCCCAGTGACAAAGTCTCACCATCGCTTACGGTGATAAATCTGTCCTCCGGAATAAGCAAGAGAGCCTCGAGCAAATCTTTGCCTTTAGGCGTGGTGACCACTTTAGCATCGGGATACTTTGCCAGAACCCGGGGTATGCTGCCAGAATGGTCTTGTTCGGCATGGTTGGCAACGACATAATCGATGACGGGGACGTCCTCCAGATAGGACATAAGGGCATCTGTCATAGAGGGGTCCACGGTATCTATCAAAGCAACTTTCTGGTTGCCCCGCACCAGGTATGCGTTGTAGCTTGTTCCATCGGGAAGTGGTATCAGAGCGTCGAAGAGACGCCTATCCCAGTCGATAGCACCTATCCAGTGAACATTCGGCCTTATTTGTCTTGACTTCATTTCCTCTTCCTTCAATACTCCAACAGTCTCTTTTCGCCCTCAATCTTCTTTATCCCTGTGATGTCCTGGGTGGCTTCCACCGTGCCCAGATACTTGCCTGCTTTGTCCCGCACAGCAAAATATCTGATATGTACCTTCTTTTCCTTGAGATCTATCCAGAATTCCGCTGAATCCTGCCTGCCACTCTTGAAATCGGACAATATCTGGTTTACCTTGCCCACGCTTTCCTTGGGGTGGCATTTCTGGACTGATTTCCCGATCACAGAAGCCGGCCGTTTAAAGATTCTCGTTTCGTGCTTATTCCAGAATTTAACCAGATCATTCTCGTCAACGAAAGAAATCTCCACAGGTATAGCTTCTAATATCCCTTCTAGCTGTTCTCCGCTCAAGTTTTCTATCATATTTGCGCCATCATTCCTTTATTTTCTCGAATTTCTCCTTGCTTGCTCCGCAGACAGGGCATACCCAATCATCGGGTATTTCCTCAAAAGGGGTTCCCGGCTCTATGCCGCCGTCGGGGTCGCCCAGCTCCGGATCATAGATATAACCGCAAACAGTGCATTCATATTTCGCCATTTTGGATACCGTCTCCTTTCTTTCTTCGATGTAGCTGGGAGCTGTCTTGGGAGTGGTGCCTCGCTTAACCTGATGGTAATAAGCATAGGTCATTGGTTCACCTTCACTGAGAACATCTGCTCCCACAAGTTCCCCGATGAAGATGGTGTGAGTCCCCACATCTACTTGGTTAACTACCCTGGCTTCGATGTAGGCTACGCTATGGTCAATTACTACGGGAGCCCCGGTTTCACCTACTCTGTAGTTCACATCTTTGAGTTTGTCAACGTCCCTGCCCGATTTGAAGCCAAAATGACCGATGAAGGAGAGGGGTGTGTCCTGCGACAGTATTGAAGCTGTAAACACTTTGCTTTCACTGATAAATTCATAAGTCAAATTCTGTTTGTTGATACTAACGGCAACGGTTGGCGGGTCAGAAGTTACCTGAAACACGGTATTGGCTATCTGCCCGTTGAGTCTGTCTCCTTTCCTGGAACCTATTACATACAGACCGTAGGTGCAGTTATGCAGGACTTTGAGATTCATACTTTGCACTCTCTCCTCGTTATTTACATGAGGTCCTTCTCGCTGGCCTCGATTGCTTGCTGTAACTCGGCACTGAGCAGAGCGGGCAGGCCTTCGATATCAACCCTCAGAAAACCCCTGACTATTGTGGCTGTAGCTTCGCCGCGGGTCAGCCCTCTTGCCATCAAATACTCCACTTCTTCCTCAGCTATCTTGCCTACGGCTGCCTCGTGGGACAGGTCAATACCGGCCAGAGTACCCTTAAGCTCGGGTATGGCATGGATTTCACCTCGTTCACCTAGAATCAGCCCACGACATTCCAGGTGACCTTTGACATCAGGCGCATTTCCTTCAACATAGCCTCGTGCGACAATGTTGCCTCCACTGGTTATCGCGCGTGACACAATTTCCGTTTTTGCTCCCTTAGCATCCAAGATACTCCGAGAGCCAACATCAAGCGACGATCCTGAAGGTGCAACCAGAACGCTGTTGAATCTCACAACCGCATTCTCCCCTATGCACCTGGCTGTCGGATACGTTTGCAGTGAACGGACCGGCTTAGTAAGCACATAGTTGCTGAGAAACAAACCGTCCTCCTCGATTATCACTCCGGTGCGGGGTCGAACAGCTACCTCCGGATTCCAGCTATGTATCATAGTGAAGGTGACCTTAGCTCCTCTCTTTATGTAGAACTCGGAGACGCCCAGATGCAGACCCGGTTCTTCATTAGAAGCGGTGGTACAACCGGTAATGATATGCAGCTCCGACTCTTCTTCAGCGATAATAATATTGTGCGCGTTCTGCGCCAGCCGTGCTTTTGCCAGGTAGAGACAGGTCTGTACGGGAAAGATCGTCTTCTGGCCGGGCAATGCCCTGATGAAATATCCATTGTGCTGACTCAGTTCGACATTAGCCGTGTATTTATCTGTATCCACGGCTACTGCCTGCCACCAGTAATCTGACAGCCAATCATACTTCTCCAGAGCCTGGGTGATCGCCATTACTTCCACGCCTTCCTGCCTGACTGAACTATGAACCGGAGCATTATCCATCTGGATGAAGGTTCCCGCCCTTTGGCTTATGTCATCCAAAATGACTCCTGCCCCCAACATTCTCTCTTTGGTCCTGGCGGGGAGCTTCGACGGGTCAGCTTGGTATGGTAGTTCCTCGGCTGAGCTAGCATAGGTGCCCAGATCTATGTCCTCACCGAACGTTGCTGGTTTCGCCCTGGCTAATCTGGCTTTCTCTTTGTGTGCCCCGGACGATGTCGTTCTAGCCACTGGAGCCCCTCCGTACAAAGCATTTTATGCATTCTTCGTAGCCCTTCTCTCTGATGGTGGCCAAAATCTCGTGTGGGTCTCCCTCACATCCGATCACGCCGTTACACATGACATAGCCGGTGCGGGCGTTAACGTACTCCAGAATATGACCTGTGTGTGTAATGACGAGCCCCATGCATTTTCGTTCGACTATGGGACAATCCTTCTCCAGCAAATCATTCAGTAGTTCACCGATAAGGGCGATATTTACCAGGTCAACACCCGATTCGGGCTCATCTACTAGTGTCAGCGTGGGCCTCTGGGCCAGTAGTTGCATTAGCTCTGAACGTTTTATTTCTCCTCCTGAAAACCCGTAATTAATCTCCCTGTCCAGAAAATCGACCAGGTCGCTTTTCTCCGCGAGTTCGTGAATGCGCAGTTCTTGCTCCTTGTCCTTGAGACAGGCAGCCACCATATCCCGCGTTTTTACGCCCCGAACCACCGGCGGCCGCTGGAAGGACATTCCGATGCCCAACCGGGCTCTCTCATCCAGTCCCAGTTTAGTTATGTCCTGGCCCTTGAAAATAATTCTGCCTTCGGTCACCCGATACTTGGGGAACCCCATTATTGCCATGAGCAGGGTAGTCTTTCCACTGCCGTTTGGGCCGAAGAGGACATGAGTCTCCCCAACTCTGATGCCTAGATTTATGTTATGCAGAATCTCCCGTCCCTCCACCTCTACGGTCAGCTGCTCAAGGCTCAAAGCTACATCACCCATACTGTACCCCCTATTCGTTCATTTTCGCCTATCCTACCCCACACAGTAACCGGTTCCCTCTTTCAAACTAAAACCCCGCAGGGTAAAGCGAGACCCCCGCGGGACTTTAGAAGAGTCGGTATCTCCGTTCCAGGCTAACCATTCTACCGCCCGGTCACATACGCCAGTGAAGTCGGAACTATTCCCTTCAGCCAGTATTATACTATGAAACGGTTCTCATACCTACTGCAACGGCGCCTCGGATCCCCGGCTGACGCCGCGGCAAGTCATTGGCTGCAGATCATGGCCTTTCCACAGTTCGTATCAAGCCGCCATTGCAGTCCCTTATATTCACGATCAGAGGCATCTCACCTGGCAAGGCATGAGTAGCACAGGCCAGACACGGATCATAGGCTCTAAACGCCATCTCCACCATATTGAGCAAGCCCTCCTTGACCTCTGGTCCCTTCACAAACTCCATGGCAGCCTTCTTCACGGACAGGCATATAGGGGCCGCATTGTGCTGGGTGGCTACGATAAGATTCACCTTTGTAGCCCGGCCATCAGCATCGGCCTCGTAATGGTGGATCAATGTTCCGCGCGCTGCCTCCACACAACCAATTCCCACCTTACCCAACTTAAGGTCCATATTACGTATATCCTTGCTCGTCAGCAAGGGGTCGTTAGCAATTCTCTGCATATCCTCTGCAGCCTGGAGAGCTTCCACCAGCCTGGCCCAGTGGTAAGCGAGGGTATGGTGACTCGGCTTGCCGCCCAACGTGTCAAACATCGTCTCATACTCTTTCTGCGCCAGCGGGGTGCACATACCATCAGCCACATTCAACCTTGCCAGAGGCCCCACCCGGTACAATGAGGTCCCCTCACCCTCGTTCAAGCCGTTCCAGCCTATTTTCCTCAAATGAGTCAGCCTCACATACGTCCATGGCTCAACCCATTCCCCTATGTAATCAAGATAGTCGTGATAATCAAACAAGGCATACTCCTCACCTTTCAGTCCAAGTACCCTTAACTTGCCTTCGTAGAAGTTCACCCGCCTGTTCTCGTCCACCAGACCCATAGAGTACGTATTGAGTTTGTAAGCATCATTCAGAACAATAGCCAGATATTCCTTGTTGTCCAGTACAACCTGCCTGAACAAATCCAGGGAAAACCGGCAAAACTCCACACAGAAATCCGCATATTCGCGTATCCATTTCCTGTCCTCCTCAGTAATTCCCCTGGGAACTCCACCCGGCAACCCGCCTTCGGGATGCGCACTCTTGCTGCCGATATGCCGGATTATCTCGCGGCACTTCTTCCTTGCCTCTATCACCTTCCCACCGATTTCCAACCCAACCTTCTGCACCACGCCGATGATATTCCGTTCGGCGGGGTCGGCACTTGGCCCAAGCACAAAGTCAGGCGCGGAAAGTATGTAAAAGTGCAGCAGATGGTCTTCAACCATGAAGGCGTTGTAATGCAGCTGCCTTACCAGCTTGGCAGCCGGTGTCGGCTCTACCCCGTACAGGTCGTCCAGTGCTTTCACCGACGCCATGTTATGAGGAGTCGGGCAAACGCCGCAGATGTTGGGCATAATGCGCGGTAACTCCTCCACAGGTCTGCCCAGACAGAAGACCTCAAAGCCTCTAAGCTCTACCACCTGCCAGTAAGCATCTTCTACGTCGCCTTTATCGTCCAGGAAGATCTCAATCTTTCCATGCCCCTCAAGCCTGGTTATGGGGTTTACCGTAATCTGTTTACTCACGTTGCACCTCTTTACTGGTTAGTCTTCTTGTTAGTTCGCTTCTTCTGTAGTGTGGAAACGGGAGCCGAGAATCGATAAAGGTACCCGGCAGGGTCAACAAACTGGTTTACTACTGTCGCTACTTCTTCGTCGCTCTCCGCATCCAGAATCGACGCCATGGCAGAGATGAATTTGGGACCGGAATCTCCTACTCCTTCCACAGGGCCGAAGCACCCCCTACACGGGAGATTGATATTCATACAGGCCTCCCCACAACCGTCACGGGTCGCAGGGCCGAGACAGATAATCCCCTGGGCCAGAAAACAGATGTCCGGGTCGGCCTCCACTTCATGGATCCTCTTGATTTCCTTTATTGACATCCTGTCCGGCTTGGACTGATTACGCCGACAACTGTCGCACAGAGCCCTGTGCGGCGCCAAAGTTGAGCCCCTGGGAGGGAGTTTGCTTTCCAGGACTGCCTTAATGGCCTGCGCCACCAAATCTGGGGGCGGAGGACATCCGGGCAGGTAGTAATCGACATCGATGATATCATTCAGTGCATAGACACGGTCATAGAATTCGGGAAGCGTAAGGTCCTTTCCTTTGACGCGAGAGGTTGTCTGGGGATAGTTCTTGTTGGGGTTAACTACACTGGGAGCATCACGATAGACCCAGTTGAGAATCTCTTCTCTTGTCACCAGATTGGCCAATCCGGGCGTTCCTCCAAGGCAGGAACAGGCACCAAAGGCAAGGACTAGCTGTGATTTCTCCCTCAGCAGCTTCGCTATCTCCTCTTGCTCGGAGTTTCTGACATGTCCATTGATAATACTCAAAGCAATTTCATTATCTTGCATTGCCCTGACGCTGTCATACTTGAAGTCCATTGCTACTGGCCACAGAATTATGTCGACCGCATCCGCCACGCCAAGCAGCGCTTCATTTATGTCCACAACCGCCTCGTCACAACCACCACATGACCCCAGCCAGCAAATTGCGATCTTCGGTTTGGCCATCTCATTTTCCTCCTGCGGCTTTGATTGTCTCTTCTGGTTTCTTTCCTGTCACCACCCTTCCTCTCACCGGGCCCAGTCTCCCCAACTCTTTCCTCATGTCTTCCACCAGCTTGGGGATTCTTGTGCCCTCCGGATCACTGGACAGTTCTATCCTGACCCTTTCCTTTTCTATGCCAAGAGACTCCAGAAGACTGCGCACCAGATACACTCTCTTTCTTGCCTCGTAGTTGCCATCCTGATAGTGACAGTCCCCCTCCGGGCAGCCGAGTATCAGAATCCCATCGGCCCCTGCTCGGAAGGCGTCAAGCATGTGCGTGGCATCGATTTTGCCCGTGCAGATAAGGGGCACCCAGTTTTCTATCTTGCCTGACAGCGCTCCTTCCTCCGCCAGATAGCCCCAGCCGAACTTGCAGGAAAAACATACTAGCTTTGGTTCATATCCACTCAATGTTGGCCTCCTAAACGGAATTCTGGTTCGAATGTTATACCAAGGACGAGTATACGGTTTGTATTCTCTTTGTTGTGTCATCTTCCACCATCGTTCTTGCTTCAGACGGGCAAGCCGCAACGCACATGCCGCAGGACTTGCACCGAAACATGTCGGTATCGGATACGATCCTACCGTCAGAAGTAGTTAAGTAGGCGGCGTAGTAGTTGCACACGTAAACACAATGGCCGCAGCCGCTACACTTCGTTACATCCACCTCAACCGGGCTCAAAGACTGCTGAAAACTAACCGAGAGGCACGCTTTACAGGACAGGCACGGCCCACAAGTCACACATCTTTTCGCTTCTTCTATGGCCTCTTTCAGAGTGAATCCTTGCTCAAACATCTTGAAGTTCATTCTATCGTCTGGCGGCATCCACGATACCTCGGGCTCACTCTTGTAATCTCTCCTTATGGGAATCTGATACGCTTCAAGGTCCTTCCTTCGCCCCTCCTTCATGTCCACCCCTCTCAGATACCTGTCAATGGACTCGGCGACCTCAAGGCCCTCACCCATTGCATCAATCATGAAGCCTACTCTTCTGACATCGCCACCTACAAATACCCAGGGTTTGGTCGTGCTCTGCAAAGTCAGCGGGTCAAGATCGAATCTACCCCGTTCATTGAGAAGGCCTTCCTTTTGCAGGACAGACCTGTCGGGAGCCTGTCCCACAGTGATTATGAGTACGTCCCCCTCCAGATCTATACAGTCTGCACAATCGAATTTCGGATTAAACCCTTGCTCGTCAAACACACTGACGCACTGTGGACACTCGATTCTCCTGAATCTGCCATTCTCTCCGGAAATCTTTCTCACGCCGCGCCTGTAAACTATCCTCAGGCCCTCCTCCCGCGCCCCACGGATTTCCTCTTCATCGGCAGGTATGCCGTCCTGATGCTCCTTGTCCTCACGCTCCAAAGCTACCACAGTTACATCCCCGCCCTGTCTCCTGGCGGACCTGGCCACGTCAAAGGCTACGTTGCCGCCACCTATCACTATCACCTTTTTGCCCTTAAAATAGTCCGGGGGGATATTGTCCCGACTGATTTCGTCCAGATAGCTCTGACCGTACATAATGCCGGCCAGGTCCTGCCCCTCCACATATTGGCCCTCAAAAGTCAGAACTCTGGGCAATGGCAGCCCGGTTGCCACAAAAACTGCCTCGTAGCCCTCCTTTTTCAGCGCGTCCAGGGTCAATTCGCCCTCCCCCAGCTTGCTGTTATACCTGACATCTATGCCTGCCACTCTTACCAGGTTCTCCACTGTAGTCTCAAGAACATCCTTGGGCAGACGATAGTTCGGCACCAGCCAGAGGGCTCCCCCAAGACGCTCGGAAGCCTCGAATATAGTTACGTTATACCCTCTCTTGGCTAAGTGGTAAGCGCACATCAGGCCGCCCGGCCCACCACCTATGACAGCCACCTTTTCCTTGTTCTTGACTACCTGGATTTCGCCCAGTTCTTTGAGGTGTTGGGTATAGACATCGGACAAGAATCTTTTGAGCAGCCTCCTCTTGATTGCGCCACCCTTCTCCCGATAGTTGCACTCCTGTTCACAAATCCCACAGATGTAGCCGCAAATATTGAAGAAGGGATTCTTGTCGTAGAGATAATCGCTAATCTGCAATATACCTTCCCTGGCCGAATCAGGGTCCTCCGGGAGAAGAGAGATAAGCACGTTTGTCCGCTGGATATCCTCATTTATTGGGCATTTGACCTGACAGGGAGGCAGACACTGCCTCACCGCCGTCTCTACACGCGCAGCCCCCGTGGGTTCAGTTGTCCACATACTTGACCTCCTCGTATAGACTGAGATTCAAAAATCGCGCGCCCATTGCCAGTGTGGCGCGGAGTCAGTGATACCGTTCACAGGATACAATCGCAGGTCTTGGGACTCCGTTACCTGGAAAGCCGTGCCTTGCCATAAAACATCTTCTCAATAGCTAGAGGGAATATGTCGACTTTTGCCAAACCGACCTGCGGTGATCCTGACCACTGCCCACCTTTTCGCGGACCGACAATCATATATTCTCCGATTTTCCATGTCAATAGCGCCCAAACGCTACACTATAGCCCGTACACCAATTCTTGTCAAAATGCGCAAGAACGAATATAGTCCCGGTACTGCTCAAGCGCCGTCCATGAACCAGTGCTCCGTTTTGGTAGCCCACCCCGCGGGATCGGTGAGATATTCGTAAGAATCGACAAGCGCAAGATGATGCCCTCGCTCCTCACCTGCCAGGGCTTCATAGAAACGCTTTTCCACAGGGAGGGTGCTTTGTTCGCTACGAGAGCGATACAGGTCGTAAGACTGTATCTCCATGTCCATAGCCGTCTTGATAGCCTCCAGTTCAGAGTCTCCCACTTCAGTCTTACTGCCCAGCGCCCTGGTTGCTTCAGCGAACAGTGACTTGAGTTTCCTCCCTTGCTCCGAGGGCGGCTGTACATCAGGCCAGTTCTGTCCTCTCTTCAAGACTTCATATATTTCCTCAAACTTCTTACGGTGTATGTCTTCCTCGCTAGCTAACTGCTCAAATAGTCCCTTAGCCAGCCTGTTGCTGCTCTTCTGGCCCGCTTTCAGGTAGAACTCCTTGCCGTCTATCTCCATCCGAACTGCGGATTCCAGCACCTCCAACGCTCTCACTTGTTCCTCGTCCATCTCTCCTCCTGCTTTTGGAAACCTCAGGAGCTCACTAGTTCCATATCCTGACCACAACAGACAAGAGTACCGCCACCAACCTTGGTCACCGTCACTTCGTTGCCACAGACGTTGCAGCGATATTTTTCGCCGACTTCTTTAACTGCCATACTCACCTCCTTAATTTTTTGTAGCCGGCAATGAGCCGGAATTCACCCTTTCTGCAATTCTCTTTTCAGTTCCGAAAGCTGGCGCAAATGCTTTCTTTCCTCATCCACTACGTTGCTGACCACATCACGATCCCGCTCTCGCACTGAGTTCTGCAATTCGATGTAGAAGAGAATTGAATCCTTTTCGGCCCGGATGCCGGTATCAAGGGCGTCGATTTCATCGAACGTTTTTTCAGCCTGCCGTTGGACTTCACCGGTATCCGGAAATACTACGCTGTCAACCAATGCTTTAAGGTAAAGCGTATACTCTTCGGTGTAGGTCTCCTGGGGCTTTACCTGACCAAGCGAGCCCGACATGCCTTGAAAGGTATCCAGATGTTTCTTCTCTTCTCCGGCCAGATAGTTATAGATATCCCTGGCATCTTCTCTTGCGGTCTTATCAGCCAGAGCCTGATAGAAGGCCATGCCATTCCTTTCTATGCTTATAGCTATTTCTAAGAGTTCGCTCCCCGAGAAAAAAACAGCCATTTCACACCTCCTGTTTGTATCCAGTATTGCCTATCAGATGAGCCTCTGCAAGTAGCGGCGAGCTTGAAGGGCAGCCTTTGCCCCCTCCCCGGCAGCCACTATTATCTGCTTCTCGGGAACATTGGTGACGTCCCCGGCAGCAAAAAGCCCCGGCACGTCAGTCTCGTTAGCACAACTGACTTCGATCTCTCCAAGGCTGTTCAGACGAACTACTTCCTTGAAGGGCTCGGAGTTGGGGATAAGTCCAACCTCGATGAATATGCCACCGACGTCCAGTGTGCTTTCCTCTTTACTTTTCACGCCCCTGAGTCTTATTTCTTTAACGCGGCTATCCCCCCTTATCTCCAGGACCTCGTGCTCCAGCAGCATAGTCAGGTTATCTGCAGCATTCACCTTGTCTATCAGGACCTGATCGCCGGTGAGAGGGTTCAACGATATAAGGTAGACGTGGTCCGCTATCTTGGTCATATCATCGGCAGCCTCCAGGGCAGAGTTACCGCCTCCGACCACAGCCACGTTCTCCCCGGCAAAGAGGGGGCCATCACATACGGCGCAATAGGTAACTCCTCTTCCCCTCAACTCTTTTTCGCCTGGAACATTGAGTTGGCGCGGGCTCTTGCCCGTAGCAATGACGGCTGTCCTGGCCTGGTAGCTTTCATCTTTAGCTGTCCTCACCTCGAAGCCTTCCTTGGTACGGGACAGAATGCTGACTCTCTCCCCGGTCTTCACATCGAGAGGAAACTGTTTCACCTGCTCCTCGAATTTCTGCATCAACTCCGGACCTTCAACGAACTGGTATCCCATGTAGTTCTCAATCCCGGCATTCCACAGTACTTGCCCCCCAATGTCGTAGCTTATCAGCAAAGCATTAAGCTTCTTCCTGGCAGCATAGACAGCTGCCGTCATGCCAGCAGGGCCGGCGCCGATGACAATCAGTTCGTACATAGCTCACCCTGGCCAATTAGAGACCCAGCTTCTGCCTGAGCTCCGCCTCGTTGAAGCCGACCAATGCTTCGTCATCGAAGCAAATGGTAGGTACGCCCAGCGCCTTGCACTTGTTCTGCAATTCCTCGCGCGCCGCTTTATCTTCGGCTACATTGAGCTCCTGATACTTGACCCCGTTGTCATCCAGGAATTTCTTGGCCATCTTGCAATAGGGGCACGTTGGGGTGGTGTAGATTTTGACTTCGCTTACCATTTTGCTTTCCCAATTCTCCCCAGGAGCACCCGGTGTCGACTCTGCTCAATTTCGGTGCTCCCTGCCTGCCAGAGGACTGTCAGGGACAATGCCCCCTGCTCAGACCCTCTTATGTGGACTGGATTCGCCTGGATATTGCATGCCGTCCAACCCAGCATATAACCCTCCGCTATCAGGCGAGATGCACGAACGCTAGACTTCCGTAATGGTATAGCAAAGGCAGATTGTCCGTCAAGCAGCGGTCACCAGTCAGGACTCAAGGTGGACCCGATGCCTTGGCTTCTTCTCCGGTCTGGCTTTTCTCCTCCGGCGATTTTCTGGCAAATAGGGGAATGCCTGAAGCTGCGATTATCACCGTAGTAACTATAACCACTATTACTATCTCGGGATACAGCCGGGCGTTGGGAATGCCCGAGGTAGCGGCTATTTCAGCTACCACGGCAGCCGATAAGCCTCGAGGCAGCATGACAGTCAGTATCCCCTTGCTGCCAGCAAGGCTCCTCTTACGTGCAGAAATGCCACATACCATTATGCACCTTACCGCCAGCAGCACGAAAGACAGTATCACCGCCGGCAGTATTACGCCGGGGTCATCGAAGGTTATCATCATTCCCAGATAAGCAAAGAAGAATGTCTTCACTAAGAAGGATATTTGGCGGTGGAACTTCACCATTGTATTGTGGATCTCGATAGTCCTCCTGGTACGCACAAACCTGGCAAAATCCATGCCGTTTCCCAGGACAAACCCGAACACCAGAGCGAAAATAGCCCCGCTGCCCTGCAGGCTCTCCACGCCGAGAAACAGGAGGAAAAGGACAGCCAGAGTCAGGATATCGTCGTATATCTCGCCTTCTATGAAGGTCAACACCCAAAGCCAGGCGAATCCGGCGGCGCCGCCGATCACCAGTCCTAGAAGAAAGCGCCTGGCAATAGCCCCGGCAATAGCAGAGGGCATATTGCCCGCTGTCCCACCGGTCATGACCTCCAGGATGACCAGGGCAATCACAATCACCAGAGCACCATTTAGACCGGATTCTATGTGTAGGAGCGAGCAGACCTCGCCGGTCACCTTGGCTCGTCTGATGAGAGGCATCACAATGGCGGGACTGGTGCCACCTACAATGGCCCCAAGTAACAGGCTATTCACTAATCCCCAGCCCAGGTAGAAGTAGACAAAGACCGTTGCCGCGGCCATGCTGAGCCCCAGCGTCAGCAGAGCGAGCACTACTGCCCTGGCAGCACTGGCCCTGGCATGGAAGAAATCCATGCCCAGACCACCATCAAACAGGATGATGACCAGAGAGAGGTTGGCTATTAGTGGCGAGGCCCGGGCCACCCAGGCCGGGTCTACAATATGCAGAACATGCCCAGCCACATAACCCAGTGCCAGCAGCACCAGTATGTCGGGAAAGCTTATCTTCTTGAACAGGTAATCGCCTATGAACCCGATAATAAACAGAATTCCCAGCAACCCCAATATTTGTGCAGCGGTCATTCCTCACCTGCCTTGCCTGCGAGGAGCGAACAGTATCATACCCGGCGCTTTTCTGTAAATGGCTCCCGAAGCAACATATGTTCGGAATAGCGACTTCAGAAGACAGGATGACTATGCCTGGGAATTCGGGCCATACCGCGCTGGGGCGTACTCTGTACTTCAGTGGAAGCGGCGGGCGTCCCTTAGAGATTGCACAGCCCGGGACAGATTCACATCTTTTCCGGGGCTGCCATGCCCATAAGGTGCAGCACTTTGGCCAGGGCAATCTGAGTTGCCTTGACCAGCTTGAGGCGGGCCCGGCTTAAGGCTTCGTCTTCCGAGACGACCCGGCATTGCTTGTAGAAACTGTGGAAGACGGTGGCCAGGTCCTGGGCATAGTAAGGTAAATAATGAGGCTCCAGGGTGGTTGCTACCCGCTCTACTATCTCCGGCAGGAGTACCAGGCGGCGAATCAGAGTCAGTTCAGGCTCAGTGATAAGCAGGGACACGTCACCTTCGCTATAGTCTATTTCTCGCTCTTGAGCCAGGCGCAGAATGCTGGCAATCCGGGCATGCGCATATTGGACATAGTACACAGGATTGTCCATCGATTGCCTTTTGGCCAGTTCTATGTCGAAGTCCATCTGGCTGTCGGCCGAACGGGAAAGAAAAGAAAACCGACAGGCATCCGAGCCTACCTCATCAATTACCTCCCGCAGAGTAATCATATCGCCGCTGCGCTTGGAGACCCTGACTATTTCCTCTCCACGCCGCAGGGTGACCAGCTGGCAGATTATCACCTTGAGTTGCTCGGGGTTCTGTCCCAGGGCCTTAAGCACCGCTTTCATTCTGGGGACATGCCCCTGATGGTCGGCCCCCCAGATGTCGATGACCCGGTTGAATTTCCGCTCTACAAACTTGTTGTAATGGTAGGCGACGTCGGAGGCGAGATAGGTGGGCGAGCCATCACTGCGCACCAGAACGTTGTCCTTGTCTTCGCCCAGGGAGGTCGATACGAACCAGGTGGCGTTCTCTTTTTCCGCAATATACCCTCCGCTCCGAAATAGTTCCATGACTCGTTCGTACTGCTTGCCCTCATAAAGGCTTCGTTCCGAGAACCAGGCGTCGAAATCAACGTTTAGTAGTCTGAGGTCTTCTTTGATTCCCTGCAGCAATCTGGCAATACCGATCTCCCCCAGCTGTGAAACTGCCTCGTTCTCAGGCAGCAGCAAGAATCTGTCGCCTTCTTTCTGCGCAATCTCTCTGGCCAGGTCCATCATGTAGTTGCCGTGGTAACCGTCGGCCGGCAGGGCAGCTTCCCTGCCCAGGCATTGCTGGTACCAAGCATAAAGGGTGTGAGCGAAGTTATCTATCTGATTACCCATATCGTTTATGTAGTATTCTTTTTCCACCGAGTACCCGGAGGCAGCAAGCACATTGGCCAGAGTACTGCCCAAAACGGCGCCCCGCCCATGGCCTACGTGAAGGGGCCCGGTGGGATTGACACTGACAAACTCAACCTGGACCCGCTTACCTTCCCCTTGGTCAACATTGGCGTACGATTCGCCGGCAGCCAAAACCGACTCCACCTGCCTTCTCAGCCAGTCCTCCTTCAAAGTGAAGTTGATGAAGCCCGGCAAAGCAACCCAGAACCGTTCAATCTCCTGCGGTGACACCATATGCTCGGAAATCTTCTCAGCTATGGCCATGGGAGGCATTCTCATAGCCCTGGCCAGCTTCAAGGGCAGGCCGGAGGCAAAATCTCCGTGTTCGGGATTCTGAGGATGTTCTATGACCACCTCGGGCAGGGTAGCTGAAGCAAGCGCGCCTTTCTTTTGGCCTTCGAGTACAGCCCGCTCCAGACATCTGGCCAGTTCTTGCTTGAGCGCGATTAACTCCATTCGGCACCTCTGGACCACGCCACGTTCAAATGTTTGCGTAGAAGTTGGTGTTCCTCTTTCTTCAGACCGGGGTCTCTCTGGAAAAGGGTGATTGCTTCCTGCCGGGCTAACTCCATGCTGCGCAAATCGGTCAGCTTGGCAAGCCTGAGATCGGGCAGACCGCTCTGATGGGTGCCGAAGAATTCTCCGGGACCTCGCATCTCCAGGTCTTTCTCGGCCAGCGCGAAGCCATCGTGGACCTTTTCCATCAATCCGAGGCGCCACCGCGCTTCCGGCGAAAGCTTTTCGGGGATAAGCATGCAATAGCCCTGTTCCTTGTCTCGCCCCACCCGCCCTCTGAACTGGTGGAGTTGAGACAGGCCAAACCGTTCGGCGCCCTCTACCAGCATGACCGAGGCCCGGGGTACGTCGATGCCCACCTCCACCACCGAGGTTGAAACCAGGACATCAAACTCTCCACCTCGAAAACGGCGCATTACCTCTTCCTTCTCGCTGCCATGCATTTGACCGTGCAGTAATCCCAATTTTAAGTCCGGGAACACCTCCCTGGACAGTCGCTCATGCTCCGTTTTGGCCGCCTTTGCCTCAAGTATCTCAGATTCTTCTATCAAAGGGCAAATGATGAAGGCCTGCCGGCCGTTGCTGACCTGGCGATAGAGGAAGGTATAAGCTTTCTCTCTATCTTTTGGTTCAACGCATCTTGTCTTCACCACCTGTCGCCCAGGAGGTAATTCATCGATAACTGAAAGGTCGAGGTCTCCGTAGAGGGTCAATGCCATGGTCCGGGGAATAGGTGTCGCCGTCATGACCAGCACATGAGGGTTGAACCCCTTTTGCCGCAGGGCCGAACGTTGCACGACGCCGAACCGGTGCTGCTCATCTATCACCACCAGCCCCAATTTGGTGAATTCTACCTCCTTCTGGATAAGGGCATGGGTGCCGACCACAATGTCAACTTCGCCCTGCCCGATTCTATCACGTAACTTCGCCTTCTCAGGGCCGCTGAGGCTTCCGATAAGCAAAGCTATCGTAAGCGGCTTAGAAGCAAATCCCGTGTAGCGCCTGATCGTTCCTTCGCCCGTTTCACCACCATATTCTTGAGTGCTCACCTGGGCCAGATAGCTACAAATACCGGAATAATGCTGTTCAGCCAGGACCTCGGTGGGAGCCATCAACGCCCCCTGGTAATCATTGGCGGCAGCCACCAGCAAAGCCAGTGTTGCAATAACGGTCTTGCCGCTGCCCACCTCTCCCTGAAGAAGACGTGACATCGCTTTGGGTTGCCTGAGATCGCCTGAGATTTCCTGCCAGACCCGCTCCTGTGCCCGGGTCAAACTGAAAGGCAGGCAGCCCAGGAATCTATCAATAAGTTCCGGGGCTATGTGGAGGGCATTGCCCGGCTGACCTTCCTGCCAGTCTCGCTTCCTGGCCAGCACTCCCAGCTGGAGAAGCAGCAGTTCGTCGAAGGCCAACCTCCTTCTGGCGCTTTCCGCCATTGTCCGGTCATCGGGGAAGTGGACCTGGGCAATCGCGGTAGGCAAATCCAGCATCTGGCAGCGTCTCCTAATCTCCTCGGGCAGAAAATCGTCCAGTTGCCAGGCATAGCCGTCCACAATCTCCTTGGTCCATTTCCTTACCTGCCGGGGATACAGGCCCTGGGTAAGGGGATACACAGGGACCAGGCGTCCCGTGTGAATCAGTTCTTTGTCCTTGAGCAACTCCCATTCAGGGGACTCGAACACCTTGCGTCCCTTGAACTCGCTGACCGTTCCGCTAATCACCACCCTCGCATTTGTACGAAAGCTCTTCGCCAGGTAAGGTTGATTGAACCACACTACCCTGATGTTCCCCGTTTCGTCGCCGACAATTGCCTCTGTCCCCCGTCGCACACCCAGAGAAGCTATTCTGGCCTGCCAGATTGTGCCTACGATAGTCTGTTCCTCACCTTCTACAAGTTCAGAGATAGGCTTTGTCTGGCTGTAATCGACATAACGCCTGGGAAAGAAATAAAGCAGATCGCGCACCTCCCTGACGTTGAGCCTGGCAAACTTCTTGGCTATATTGGGCGTAATGCCCTTGATCACGGTGATGGGCGAGTCCAGGCTCTCTGTTACCTTCCGGCCGGGCTCAGCCACCGCCGTCGTCACTCTGCGCGAACTGGCTCCAGGTTCTCGACGGACTCGACTCCGGGCGGGATTGGGTTCTTCAGGTCGCTCAGAATGGGCGGTGGCAGAAGGCTCAGCACCGGCGGAGGTAGATGCGTCGGGACGAGGAGCAGCAGCGAAGGAGTCGGCACGACGAGTGGCCGAGGGTTGAGAATCACCCGCGGTATTCTTTGCTCTTTCCAGCTCATCCAGCCAGTCGAGGACGTTCATAATCCATCTCTTGCGTTCAGCCACATCGCAGGAGCCGTAGTCAGAGTTGGCCAGGTTGAGTTCATCAAAGCTGCTCAGAAGCTGCGGGATTCGTTCCTTAGTCTTCACTTCGTTCAGGCTCGGGAGAAGGCCCTGCCTGATCTCCTTCGCCTGCCTGTGTAGATACCTATCCAGGCCGCCGATTACCGCCTTGTCGGTGTAGCCCTTCTGGCATTCCAGTTCCAGAACATTTCGTAGCGAATCGGTGCCTGTCACTTGCTATTCTGCTTCCAAAACCGAAACAGCCAGGACGTGGGGGCCAACATGGGTTCCCACCACCGGAGTGACCTTGGAACGGTAAGTGCGTTCCGGAGGGACTACATCCTTGAGCCGCTCGGCCAACGCTTCCAGGTCATCCGGAGTAGTAGCATCCTCAATGGCGATGGCTTCCACATCATTAAACCCCTTGACGAAATTCACCAGGAAATCCATGGCCTGGGCCCGGCTGCGGGGACGGGCGATAGGAAAAGCGGCACCATCCTTCACGCCCATGACCGGGTTCACTTTAAGCAGGGCGCCCAGGAAGGCCTGTGCCTTGCCGATACGCCCGCCTCTTCTCAAGTATTCCAATGTATCGAAGCTCATGCGCACATGCGCCCTGGGCAGCGCCCTGCTCAGCCAGACGACGATCCGGTCAAGACCGGCCCCTGCCTGAGCCATCTTAGCCGCCGCGATAACCAGCAGCATCTGGGCGCCCGCTCCCGCTCTGGAGTCAATAACTTCAATGCGGCAGTCGTTGCTAACCATGGTCTTGCCCTCGAGTGCGGCAGCATAGGTAGCGCTGAACTTCTCGGAGAGAGTGATGACCAGAATGTCCTTTGTTCCCTCAACCAGTTCCTCGAAAAGGGCGGCAAAATCAGCCGGGGTAACCGTCGACGTGGTGGGATGAAACTTGCTCGTTTCCAGCTTACGGTAGAATTCCTCCGTACTCAGGTCCACGTTGTCCCGGTAGGTCTCGCTGCCGAATTGGACGTACAGCGGCAACACCCGGATCCCAAACTCCCGGGCCAGCTGCGGGCTGACATCGGAGCAGCTATCGGTTACGACTTTGACCATCCTTCTCGCCTCAACCAACCATCGTGCGGTACTTCAAACCCGCGCACTATATCTCCGAATAGCCTCAATAACCTATCTCTCAATCGGGAATTCCTCTTGTTTGCGGCTTTGCCGCACGTACTATTCGAGCGAGATTATATAATAATAGTGAGGCTGCCCGCCATAAACTACTTCCACCTCGGTCTGGTACCGGTCACGGATCTCCTGGGCTGCCCGTTGAGCTTGAGCATCCTCGACCTCGGCACCGTAGTAAACGGTGACTATCTCCGCTTCTTCCACCCCGGCTTTACCCACAGCTTCCAGGACAACATCCCCTATCTTGTCGGCCCTGGCTACCAGGTCTTCGTCGTCCAGGATGGCGATGAATTGTCCCTTCTTCACCTCCAGGTCGTTCACCCGGGTCTTACGTACTGCTTTCGTTATCTCCAGAGTCTTTACTCTGTTTATTGCTTCCTCCATAGCCTGAGCATTCTGCTCCAGGTCCATGTCGTAGTTGAAAGCAAGAAACGCCGCCACCCCCTGGGGGATATTCCTGCTAGGCACCACCTTCACCTTCTTGCGGGTCAGGGGCCGAAGCTGGGCAGCGGCAGATACGATGTTCTTGTTGTTGGGCAGAAGGATAATGTTGTTGGAGGGCGCCGATTCCACTGCTTGCAGTAGCTCACGAACGCTGGGGTTCATCGTTTGACCGCCGGGGACGATGATTATGTTGCCCAGACTATTAAGCAGCTTGAAAAACCCGTCTCCCGCAGCCACCGTTACCGTAGCGATGTCGACCGAAGGCATCTTTTCCCTCTGCATCTTGATGAACTCTGCGTACTGGTCGTCCATGTTATTGATGATTATGTCATGCAGCTTGCCCAGCCTGGTAGCGTATTTCAGGACCTCGCCGGGCTCGAAGCTATGGATATGCACTCTAGCCAGGGTCTCGTCGCCGGTAACGATCAAAGACTGTCCCTTCTTCTTAAGGTCCTTCCCGATCTTGCCCAGGTTGAGATCATGCCCCTCCAGGACAAAATTCGTGCAATACCCGTAGGGCATTTCCATATGGGCGGGCATCTGAGCTGCCCTGGAAGCCACCGCTGTCTCGGCAACAATCAGGCGGGGCCTCCGGTACTTTATCTTCTGGGATTCCCCCTTGAGGAACTGCAGGGCTCCATCCAGCAGAACATACAGGCCCTGCCCCCCGGCATCCACCACCCCTGCCTCTCTCAACACCGGCAGCAGGGTGGGCGTCCGCGCCACCGAATCTTCGGCCGACCTTACTGCCGCTTCCACCACCGGAACCAGGCCGCCGTCGCTTCCCACTGCTTCCCGGGCAGCTTTAGACGCGTCTTTCAGTACCGTCAGGATAGTCCCCTCAACCGGGTTCACAATCCCCTTGTAGGCAGTCCGCGAAGCCTCGGCCAGCGCCCCGGCAAAATCCCCGCCGGTGAAGCGGGCCTTGCCCGCCAGTCCTTTAGCCAGACCTCTGAAGAACTGAGACAGGATAACCCCTGAATTACCCCGTGCCCCCATCAGGGCACCGTGAGCAAGCGATTTGGCTGTGGACGAGGCATCGCTGTCCGCATTGTGGTTTGCCTCTTCCAGGGCGGACCTCATGGTAAGCACCATATTGGTCCCCGTATCACCGTCGGGTACAGGAAAGACGTTTATGGCATTGATATCGGGGGCGCTCTTTTCCAGCCAGGCGGACCCTGCAATGAACATCTCCTTCAGAGTCTGCCCATCGCCTGAATCGCTGCCCGTCTCCCCTTTTGCCTGGCCCGGTATTTGTGCTATCATTGTCGTTTTGGTATAGAATATGATTCGGAGCAAAGAGAGGTACTGAGGTTTCCATGAGATGTGAAATCTGCGGCAAGACGGCTCAGTTCGGCCATAACGTAAGCCACTCCAAAAGGCATACTCTGCGGCGCTGGCTACCCAACATCCACCGGACTACCATCATGGTAGAAGGAAGGAAGATAAAAGTCAACATCTGCACCAGGTGTCTGCGCACCCGGTACAAAGCGGCCCGCTCAACGTAGCGATACGAATACTCGCCTTAAGAAAAACCGGGGCTGCCGAGCCAAGCCGGGTATAGCGGTATCTAAGTTTGAGATACGAGTCCCGACCTGATCCCACCAGACTTCCCGACCGTCCCGGTCACCCGTTCATGCCCTGATCAAGCAGGTCCCCGGATACAGTCTTTTCGGGCAACAACTGCTGTTCGATCACTTCACTGACCGTCCGGCTCCTGTTTCCCTGGGGGTCTACTGATTGCAGAAATTCCAGGAACTCATAGTACTC
>JBKHJJ010000092.1:0-5698 GCA_046538185.1 Dehalococcoidia bacterium | reverse complement strand
TATGGGAAAGCGCGGAGGCCCTCTTGTTGCTGGCTGAGATGGTGAGGCACAGGGGTCTGTGGGGAGTGGGGAAGGACTTCGACGGCGGGTGCTACGTCCTTACCACGTCCAGGAGCTATCAGCCACCGGCACCAGAGGACATTGACCTGCCCGCAGATATCTATTACGGCCCAACAGGCAGAACTGATTGGGCGTCCCACTGGAACAATCCCACCCGTGTAGTCGCCATACCGGACAGGCGGGAGAACTTCTGGTGGTGCAACTGGTACACGACGCTTATCGGTAGCGTCAGGGACGGTTTTGTTACGTCCGATACTGAAGGTATCCCTGACCTGACTGCCGAGAGAAAGGCCCAGGAGCGAAGGGGGCGGATGAAGAGGGAGCGTGAGATGGCTAGGAGACAGCTGCCCACACAACTGGAGCTGGGAGTGTAAGATGAAAACCTATAACCTGTACATGCAGAGGCTGCAAAACGGGGTCAACTTCCGCATGGGCGGGAGGAAGGGTAACGAAACCGGGATTGACCGGTACTTCCAGGGTAATAAAAACAGGTGGATCCACGTGGGGTATATCGCTGCCCATGACAGGAAACAAGCCCTGGAGGACCTTATGGCGATGGGGCTGAAAGGTCCCAGGGTGTACCGACACTGAGAGTCAACCAAGGGGACCACAACTAAGCATTGTGGCCCCCTTGGTTGACTTCTTCACGCGTGTAGACATCCGACGTTTCCATCAGTGCTTTCTTGTGCTATCTTCGCCTTACAGGGACGGTCTTTGGGGAGCAGTTCCCATCTCTTCTCCCTGTGGTGCTCCAGGCTAAACTCAGGGCAGAGGGCCCGCTCTGGGTTGCACCCCTGCGAGGCATGTGGAAGCACCGGAAGAAGCTGGGGTAGCGGCATTTCACCAGCTTATACAGATCCTCTTCATATCCTACTCGAACTGCAGAGCCGCTGTTCCTCGGCATAGACCGCTCCGCTATCAGGGTCTATCTTGGATGCCCCCTGTGTTCGGTCTCTCCGTCCCGTCTCTTGCTCCTTGGCGTGCTCAGCCTAGGTGGTTTAAAATCGAGGTTATCGGCAGGCGAGTTTCTTTGATGAACTCGGCTGATATCTGAGTACACAAGGTTCGCATATCCTCTTAAAACCTCAAGGCTCGAGTGCCCCAGTATCCTTTGCAAGCTGAATACGTCACCGCCATTCCGTAGGAAAGTCACTGCCATGGTGTGCCGAAAGGTGTGTGGGCTCACCCGGACTCCGGTGATGCCAGCCTTGCTGCCATAGCGCTCAACGATGGCCTCGACCCTGTCCTTGGTCAATGGATGGCTATCCCGGGTCAGGAATACCTGGTCGTGCTTGGGGATAGCTGGCTCCGGCCGATAGCGGTGGAGATACTTCCAGACCGCCTTCTGCACTTTGGCTCCGATAGGCACATGCCTCTCCTTGCTTCCCTTGCCGCTCACCTTAAGCAGCCGACTTTCAAGATTCAGATCAGCTAACCTGAGACTCGTAAGCTCAGTGCAGCGGATTCCAGTGTCGAGCAAAGTCAGCAGAATGCAATAGTCCCGGTAACTTGTGGGAGAGGATATATCAACAGTATCAAACATCTGTCGCAGCTGTTCTTCGCTAAAGGTAGGCATTATTTTTTTTGGGGGCTTTGGGTATCTTCAGCTTACTAAACGGATTCTGTTGTATAAATTCTTCCCTCTCCAGCCAGGACCAGAAAGACTGCAAGGCACGCATATATCCGTTGATAGTATGGCCAGAGAGGTGTCCCTCCTGAGGCCTGGTGAAAGGATGCGCCCCGAATCGGGGACGCTGCTTGAGGGCGACACTAAACTGACGCAGCTCATTAACCCCGATCTCGGTTACATCGCTGGGAAGGTTTTGATCTGCGAGAAATTTTTCCAAGTAGCGCACGGAGGCTTCAACAATGCCTACTGTGTTTTTGCTTTTGCCTTCACTCAGGCATGAAAGGCGATAACCAGCAAGGAGCGACTCCAGCTCATTGCTGGACCTTTTCCCCAGAATCTCGTTCAGGACCCTGTCCAATTTTTCGTCATCCATCGCTACACCTCGGTTGGTTCAAATCAATATCTTCTGGTATCATTTTGATGAAGGGCAAGAGTTTATGCACCGACATCTTCACGTTCGACTGATGGCACGTAGGTGACAAAAATGAAGCGCGAATCAAAGTGGGAATACAAAAATGCGCGCATGAGCAAGAGGGTCAGACAGCGTGATAAGGCTACGATCCTGCGGGCTTATGAGGAGGCAATGAGCAAGGGAAGGGATCGGGAGGATATACTGGAGAGGCTAAGCAGAAAGTACCATAAGAGTGAAAGGCAGATTGAAAGGTATATACAGCAGGCCAAGAAGGAAAGGGGAGACAGGGAAGATGGTCAAGTAAGTCAGGTCGTGGTTACTGAAGACAAACACCGAGCGCTGATGGTGCACTTCGAGGCTATCAGGAACGTAATCAAAATATGGCTTGAAAAGCAGCATCCACCTTCAGTTGAGGAACTAGCTGACGCCTGGAAAGGGAATCTTACCGGTTGGGGAATTACTGCTCAGGTGCTTTCAGATGGGAGTGGTTCCGCAGCACCTGTCATGGGGCAGCATCCCCTTTATGATTCTTTCCGGTATCACCTGGTGCCCCCTTTGGTCAAGGAAGACTTCTGGGGAAAGGTCGATGAATTGGTCGGGCTGGGGCTGGGATTTCTAAGTGGTGCTGTTGACATTCATAGAGAATTGTCCAAGGTTGCAGAGGAGAGAAGTGGCTTTGGCATTATTGCTGGGAGTTGGCAGAACGAACCTGTTACTGGGATTACTCGGGACTTCATCCAGATGCTGTATGAGGATACCTTGGATATCATTGATTTCAGCAGATGGACACACTCGGTTTGGGCAGCACTATGGCCCGAGAATGGTGGACTAATAGTCACCTGGCCTAATGAAGGTCTACGTCTGCTGAGGCATCTAGGATTAGATCCGGTCATTCAGCAGACCTTCTGGCCCCTGAATGGAGGTCCTTTCATTCTGCCTCGGCATCAAGGGGAGAGAATAGCCTATGGTGATGCCGATCTGTATAGCACGGGCAAGGTTGCGCTTCTCCTGTGCTTCGGGCCCAGGGTCATCGCGGTAGCTTCTTTGCCAGAGCAATTGACAAGCGTTCAGGAAGCGCATGAAGGCATTGTAGCAGATTGCGCTTCCTGGCAGATGGTAGGCTCTCTCGCACGGACTCGAGAGCGACTTGACACACTTAGTCAGGAAGTTCGATCCACATTGGAGTTTGCCCACTGTGAAACTTCATTTCCAGGCAGATGTCCCCAATGCCCTGAGAAGTGACTCCGCCAAATCACTTCACCCGCCGCCAATTACCTACTGGCCCGGCTTCGCCGATGTCCCATTGAAACGTTGAGGTTGTCCAGGGGACTTGCCGTAGCATGAGCCCTTTTGACATCAATGTCAGCCAGCTCGCAGTATTTTCTAGTCATCTCGAGGCTTGAGTGCCCCAGCATTCTCTGCAAGCTGAACACATCTCCGCCATTGCGCAGGAACTTGACCGCCGCCGTATGGCGGAACGTATGTGGTGAACACCTGACCCCAACTATCCCCGCTTTCTCACCGTAATAAGAGATAATCTTTTCCACCCGCCCTTTGGTGAGGGGTCTTCCCTCTCTTGTGAGGAACAGGAAATCGCGTCGAATTCCCATTGGCTCTGGGCGACAGCGCTCAGTATAACGCCAGAGGCAGCGTTGAACCTGCTTGCCTATTGGAATAAGGCATTCCTTGTTCCCCTTACCCAGGACCTTGATCATACCGTCTTCTAGCCAGACATCATCCGGCTTTAGATAACGGAGTTCGGATACTCGCATACCTGTATCAAGAAGGGTTAAGATAATAGCGTAGTCGCGGTATCCCTCGGGTGTTCTGGTATCTATAGCAGCCAATAGCTGCTGTATGTGGAGGTCGGAGAAAGTAGGGATGACCTTTTTCTCGGCGGGTGCGGAATCTTCACGCGGTCAAAAGGGTTACTCTCTATGACGTCCTCAGAGACGAGCCATGAGAAGAATATCCTCAGACTGCGCAAGTAGCAGTTGATAGTATGCCCGGATAGGCCTCTATCCTGTGGGTGGTTGAAACGGTGACCGGAGAAGCACTGCTTCTGCTGCAAATAAAGAACGAATTGCCTGATTTCGTGGTGGCTGAGCTGGGTCGCATCAGTGCTTAAGCCTTGCGAGGTGAGGAAGGCTCCAAAGTAGACTACACTGTTGGTGACAATATCGATGGCATTGGGACTCTTCCCCTCGGTGCTGGCACACAGCTGATAACCCTGAAGCAACCTACCTATATCGGTGCAAGAATTTGACGAAGCAAGAGCTCCTTCTTTACAAAACTGATTTTTGGGGTTAAAATGAATACGATTTCGGGCGATTAGCTCAGTCGGTCAGAGCACTTGCTTTACACTTAATTCGGTTAATTGGCCTCATCAGAGGCACAAAACGCATTAAGTGAGACAGCAAGAGTTCTTGCTAATCAAGCCGGGGGACGGGCGAAAATGAAGCATGAATACTGCACACAGGCAGAAGGGCACCCTGCGCGACCTCATCATCCGGTTCACCAACCGGCCGGGCCTCTCCGAGAACAGCCGCGACTACTACAGCATACTCCTGCGTAACTTCGAGTGGTATGCCCGCAGCCAGGGCTGGCCCGAACCGGGCCAGATCACCCGCGGACACGTCCGCGACTTCCTCGAATACGTGGCCACCGAGCAGCATCGCTGGCCCTCGGCCGAGCGCTCGCCGGCCAAGAAGGCAGCCCCGGCCACGGTCCACCACTACGGCAAGGCGGTGAAGTCGCTTTTCACCTGGGCTGAGGCCGAGGAGTACCTGGACCACAATCCCACCTCCCGCCTGAAACTTGGCTCACCCCGCTACAAGGAGGTCGAGCCCTACACCGACGAGGAGGTGTACGCTATGCTCGGGGCGTGCGATGAGGATATCCGCTTCCGCTTCCCCTATCTGGGGACCCGCAACAAGGCCATTATCTCCCTATTCATCGCCACCGGGCTCAGGGTGGAGGAGCTCAGCTCCATAAGGCTCCCCGATCTGGAGGATCAGCTCCAGCAGGTGCGGGTGGTGGGCAAGGGCAACAAAACTCGGGTGGTGCCCCTCAACGGGGAGGCCAGGAAGGCGCTCAAGCGCTACCTCCAGATCAGGCCCGAGGGAGGCGAGGAACTGTGGAAGACCGACGGAGGCCGGCCAATGTCCATGCACTCCATCAAGATAATGATAGCACGCCTGAAACGGCGGGCAGGGGTCTCCAGCGGCGGAGGTGCCCACCGCTTCCGCCACTACTTCGCCACCCGCTACCTTGAGGCTGGGGGCGACCTCAATTCGCTGAGGTTGCTGCTGGGACACGCCACGCTCAATATGGCGCTCAAATACTCTCGCTACGTTGATACCCAGAGGGCGCTTTCCGAGCACGAGCAATTCAACCCGCTGGACCGGCTCTATAAGGGTCAGAGGAATGGTGGGCATAAACGGGGGTGGTGGTAATCACTGAGGGCCAGGCGGCCGGTATACATTTTGGGCAACGCAGTATATACTATAAGTGACAGTATATATACTATGAGGTGAGAGTATGAATACATCGGTGATCTCCGAAAAGGGATGGGTGGTCATACCCCAGGAGCTCCG
>JBKHJJ010000091.1:0-5750 GCA_046538185.1 Dehalococcoidia bacterium | reverse complement strand
ATCAACTCTTATTGTAGCCGGAGCTGTCTCCTTTAGTTATTCCATATACTAATACCGAGGATTGTGCAGTAAGGTGAAAATAATCTTCAATAGCTGTACATCCTGTGCGCATTGTGCATGCTGTGTACTGCCCCAATGCCCGACATTGAAAGCTACTCCGCGGGCATTTCTATGCCTCGGGTGACTGTCGCCAGGAACCCCTGGGGTCTTTCTCAGGCATATGGCTAGGATGGCAAAGCTTACCTTCAGCAGCGGCAGCGAACCAAGCTATCCAGCGTTCTATGAATTCGTTTTCTTTTCCTTGGTCTATAGGGATAAATGGCCAAGCAACCTGATATTCGGTCATCGCTGGGGACAGGGCACCATAGGCTTGTTCCCCTGGGTTAAGGGCAAAGGGATTCAAGCGCTCACGTCGTGGGATAAATGGGTTAATCATGAAGGCTGTCTCATACCACCGGAAGACACCGGGCTCCTGTGCATCGCAGTACCAAAGGGAATGAGACCTGCCTTCATACTCCCACGGGTCCGGTGGGATACAAAGGGTGATGCTTGAGTATGCGATTACCTCAAATTGTGTATGATAGTGAGGCCGCACATCTTGAATCTCCGCTGACCGCGCCGGGTCGATGCTCAGTTGGGCACTGTTTAGTGTACATGGCCACAGCCTGGCATCAGATGGAGCGCTTCCCGGAGCACTCGCTACGACCTGAGAGTGAAGCAGTTGCGCTATATGCGCCAAAGCTTGCTCCGCTACTTGGTATAGTCCAGCTCGGCGCTCGGCTTCCGACCGAGCCATAGACTGTTGTCTGGAAACCTCAGCTTGTTTCTCCACTTCGAGTCCGTAAGCGTGCTGAAGTCGTTGTGCAGATTCAGGCGTTGGGCTCATGGTGGCTCTAAGCCTAGCCAAGAGATTCTGTGGCCTAGGCCGTGCTTGTGGCGCCTTGTAGAGACATTCGGAGATCAGAGTCTGTAGTGGTTGAGGAATACCTTGGATGGGTGCTGGGGTATCTTCAAGGTGTTGGCGACGATAGTCGTGCTTCTCAGGACCAGTGAACGGTCGCCGCCCACCTAGCATCTCGTAAGCAATGAGACCGGTAGCGTATACATCGGTTGCACTTGTTGCCCGCTCAGCCCTCCACTGCTCCGGTGCTGCATATGGGGGTGTCATAGCATATTTCCGGGTGTCTGGAGCCGTGGTTGCTTCAGCATATCTGGCTATCCCGAAATCAGCCAAGCACCAGTGCCCTCCGAACAATAGGACATTCTCGGGCTTTAGATCCCGATGCACAACCCTACCTTCTATTGCGACTAATGCTTCACCTATGTCGATAAGAACGCTGACAGCATCATTTACCTGCAACCGCCCTTCGTGTTCGCTGATATGGTCTCGCAGAGATTTCTCTGCTCTGGACATCGCTAACACCCAGAAATCCGCCCACTCTCCACGATCAAGTATGGGAATGATGTTCTGCACCCCACTAAGCTCCTCAAAGAGAAGTTCTCGGTCCGCCCCAGGTGCTTTGGGGATGAGTTTGATGACAGCCTGAACCCCTCCCGCTGACCGCGCGACATAGACGCGGCCGAAGCCGCCTTGCCCAAGTTGAGAGCCGATTTGCCATTCCTGGCTCAGCTTGATCACTTCCATTACTAACGTCCGTTCACTGTTGGTTAGCCCCAAACGCTCACAGAGACAGGAAACGTAGCAGACGGCTACGCCTGCCGCACCGAAAGCAGCGCCCACTCTGTAGGAAAACGGGATCCTCCACGTTTTTCAATCTATGCCGATTCGGAAGCCAATGTCCTTCCTCTTCGTGTATCATTATAGCATGTAGACTGCTAGCAGCTTCGCGACTGCAGATAATCCACGTAATCAAGCCCTCTTTTTTTGGAGAGCGTTCTCAGTCCTTCTGTCTCATGTCGATATCTTTGTGTCTGCACATTCCACTAGCCTGTTATCTCACGCTAGAAGGCTATCGGACTGCCAACCTCGTTACCAAGACCGTAAATGGGATTGTGGGGACACAATAACATACAACTTTTGACCTTCAGCGTGCGCGTTGAATGTCTTATAGGCGCAATACAATAGTCACAATAGTCAGTATTGTTAAGTCGCCGTGTCGCTTTGCCTGTAAGATAGAACGGTTGTATTGCGTGCGTTCCTCAGTGTCAAATTCTGGTATAATCCCAGCTGTCAAGGCTACACGAAAACTGGTATGCCTGTCCCTTGAAGTAAGAGGACATGAACCAAGAGAACAAGGTTAACAATTTTGGTACGTCTGAGGCTGCGGACTTAGCTTTGGCTATTACGAGAGTAGCAGAAAGAGCTGCAAATGAGGAGGAGTTGCGTATTGGCGTTGAAAAACTTCTTGAGCCCACCCTACAGAGACTGGGAATCTCAGTCCAGCCGCGCTATGAGAGGCGCATTCGCCGTACCGTCCTCACCGCTCCTGGCCGGGCTGACGCGCTATATGGTCAGGCAATTATCGAATATGAGCCACCCGGCAAACTTAGCACTGCGAAGGGCCTTTCTTCTACCCACGAGCAGCTCGAACGTTATCTTGTAGGTTTGGCTGGCTCTGGTAGCCAGCGCGAAGCCACTCTGCGACGCTTAGCAGGTATTGGTTTTGATGGGCGCAGCATCTTCTTTCTCCGCTATCGTGGCGACAGACCCACCACAGCAGCGAAGGTTAGCCCTAAGCTACAGTCAACTCAGCTGCTGTTGTTGGCTGAAGAGGGGCTTAAAGGGAGCTTCTCTGTCGCTGGTCCTTACTCAGTTGCCGAAGAGAGCATCGGCGAGTTTTTGCTACACCTCCGGGCGTTGCGCCGTCGCCCTTTAGTTGCCGAGGAGCTTGCCAGAGAGTTTGGTCCTGCCGGAGAGATGGCTCACAACACAGTCAGCTCACTTTACAATCGACTAACGGACTGCTTGACAACACCCGGAAGCTCGTTTCCAAGAGTGGAGGTGCTTTATGAGGAATGGAAGCGTATCTTTGGGATAGTATACGGTCAGGAACTAGTCAAGGCCGAAAGTGATGCCCGGGCTCTGGCGCGCCTCTACCACATCACTGAATTCACTGACCTCAAGCCCCTTCTTTTTGCAGTCCATACCTATTATGCTCTATTTATGAAACTATTGGCAGCGGAACTCCTTTCCCTGCAACAGGGTGCTCTTTTGGCTTCCATAGCAGAACAACTCCCTGCATTGAGTAGTGAAATGCTGCAAAGCCGTGTGGAAGAGATGGAGAAGGGCACCTGGTTCGAGACCCAAGGCATCCGCAACTTTCTGGAAGCAGACTTCTTTGGCTGGTACCTGTCTGTCTGGAATACGGATATTGAGCAGTCAATTCGTGGTTTGGCTCGGGCGTTGGCGGAATATGAGCCAGCTACTGCCACCCTTGCCCCGGAAGCCACCCGCGATTTGTTGAAAAAGCTATACCAAGACCTGGTGCCGCAAGAGTTACGCCATGACCTAGGTGAGTATTATACGCCAGACTGGCTGGCAGAACTGTTACTTAATGAAGTCGGATATATGGGTAATCCTAACCACCGGCTACTGGACCCCGCCTGTGGCTCAGGAACATTTCTTGTGTTAGTCATCCGCCGCATCTTAGATTATGCCCAAGATTCATTGGCCTGGCGTGCCCGTGGCGAGCGGGAACTAGTATTCAAAATTCTAGAAAATGTGGTGGGCTTTGACCTGAATCCACTTGCTGTTATTACTGCCCGAACCAATTATCTCCTCGCTCTGGGCCCCTTGGCTCGCCATCTGGCGGGGGCGGACATACCCGTCTACCTCTGTGACTCTATCCTAACACCGCAAACTCAATGGCATCAGCAGCGTCCCATTGGTCACCAGGAAGATATTCCTGTGCCATCGACCCAGAAAGAGTTTTGGATTCCAAAGGAGTTAGTAGACAAAGGTCAGGTGAACATGCTCTGCCGCCTCTTGGAACAATGCGTCGATGGTAAATACCGGGTAGAAGAATTTGTGGCATTGGGGCAACGAGAGTTGCAATGGGAAATCCCCCTTACTGAACGGTCGCTTGTAGAACTTTACGAGAAGGTATTGCAGCTTAAAGGGGATAAGCGTGATGGACTATGGGCTCGCATTATCAAGAATGCCTTTGCACCGGTCTTTCGTTCTACTACTCCTTTCGACTATGTAGTAGGGAATCCCCCTTGGGTGAACTGGGAGAGCCTAGCCACCGAGTACCGGGATGCTACCAAGGAGCTATGGCAAAAATACGGTCTCTTTTCACTGAAAGGCCATGCTGCTCGTCTCGGCGGAGGCAAGAAGGACATATCAATGCTGATGCTGTACAGTGCAGCTGACAGCTACCTCTCAAAGAACGGTACTCTGGGCTTTGTTATCACACAGACAGTTTTCAAAACCAAAGGTGCTGGTGACGGATTTCGTCGATTTCAAATAGGCAAGGAGGGTGTGCATCTGAAGGTGGTCTCAGTTCAGGACCTGGTGCGACTCCAGCCATTTGAGGGCGCCACCAATCGCACAGCAACGCTAATTCTTAACAAGGGATCACCTACTCAATACCCTGTTCCGTACGCTGTGTGGCAGAAAATGGAGCGGGGCAGAATAGCTACGGATTCAACGATTTCAGAGGTCGAGAACTCAACTCGGAAGATCTATCTCTCAGCCCAACCAATCGAGGGGAGAAAGCGTACTTCTCCTTGGCTTACTGCTACCCCAGCTGCGGCTGTTGGGCTGCAGAAGGTGGTTGGCTCCTCTGCATACAAGGCGCATTCGGGCGCATGTACTTGGTTAAACGCAGTATACTGGTTAGAAATACTGGAGGTACTTCCAGACGGTAGATTGAGAATCGCAAACTTGTGGGCCACCGGCAGAGCAAAAGCCAAATCTGTCACCGAAGTTGTTGAGCCAGACTTAGTATATCCGCTTCTTAGAGGTAGGGATGTAGCTAGATGGCGGGCAGGCCCGTCAACATATATGCTACTTACACAAGACCCTGATACGAGGACAGGTGTGGACGAAACATTTGTTAAGACCCATTTACCGGATACTTATAGGTACTTGTCCAGATTCCACGATGAGCTACTAGCCAGAAGCGGATACAGGAAGTTTTTCCGAGAAACCGGTGCCCCATTCTATACCATATATAACGTTGGCCCCTATACAATGGAACCGTACAAAGTGGGGTGGGCACGAGAAGATGTCACTTTGAAGTGTAGTGTATTTCGTCAGGTGCGATTTGGCTCATCAGCAAAGTTGGTTATACCTGACCAGACCGTACAGTTCATCTCTTTCAGAGACGAAGTTGAAGCACACTACGTTTGTGCAGTTCTGAATTCAGCACCTGCCACCCTCCTCCCATTAGGATATACGACCGACATAACTACACACATAGTCACCATAATGAATATTCCCCAATTTGACTCCGGCAACCCAATTCACACTGAGATGTCTATACTTTCACAGAAAGCTCACCGGCTTGCATCGCAAGGCAAGGAACAAGAACTGCAGAGGTTGGATGAACAACTAAACCAGAAAGCAGCAGCACTCTGGGGCTTAACCGACATTGAGCTAGGTGAAATACGGTCTTGTTTGAGAGCGCTTAGTTCCCCCTCAGTCCCAACAGAACTTGTCGAGGTGCCAGAAGCCTCTTCGTGATGAAGCCACTACCTCTCCCACACAAAACGTCATGTTGTGACGGACAGGCGTTGTTCTGCGATTCTGGAAAAGGCATGTAGGGTCAAAGTATTCAGCGATAGAG
>JBKHJJ010000090.1:0-5896 GCA_046538185.1 Dehalococcoidia bacterium | reverse complement strand
CTTACGGACAGTGTCAATCGCTACTTTCAGAATGTATGCAGCAACTGCAATAGCAATTATGGGGTCAACAATATTAAGGCCGGTGAATCGCACTATCGCCAGTCCTACCAGCACGGCGGAGGCGGAGTAGATATCAGTGGCAATGTGGCGGGCGTTAGACTCCAGGGCAACAGAGTTGGTGCCCCGGGACACGCTTAGTAGATGCCGCGATAGAAAGACACTAACTACTATAGAGACCGTCATCACAGCTATTCCAGCTTCCGGCAGTTCAACGGTGGAGCCCTCTATTATCCGGCCTGTTGCCGAATAGATTATCAGTCCGCCAGCGGCAAAAATGAGAACTCCCTGCACAAAGCCAGCAATGTCCTCTACTTTCCCATGACCGTACGGGTGTCCGGTGTCAGCCGGCCTGGCCGCAATGCGGACAGCAAAAAAGGTAATTACTGCAGCAAACAAATCGAATAAACTGTCGGCTGCCTGGGCCAGAATGCTGATACTGCCGGTAGCCCAGCCGACTACTACCTTAAATACTATCAGCCCGACGACTACGGCAATCAGAAGCTTGGCAGCCCCGGCCTTCGTCGAAAACATCTTCGCGTTCACTATATTCCCTGCTATGAAACCACGGACAACCAGAAGTCTATAGCGATATTCGGTATAAGGCAACTGATAACCAGTGTTTTCCGACTTCGTCACCTTGTGGCGCGACGGGGCTGTAGAGCATATAACCACCGCCTGAAGAGTGCCGCCCGGTACTAGAAGAGTCACCAGCAAATAAGTTAAACTGGCTGATTATGAACGACCCTGCGGGGGATGGTAGTGACAAAAACCTGGTGCTTGTGGTTGCCACGCTGGCTTCCTTCGTCTTTCCCTTCATGGCGTCCGCTGTGAATATTGCTCTGCCAAGGCTCGGCAGAGAGCTTTCACTGGATGCAATCACTTTGAGTTGGGTTGCTACCGCCTACCTTCTGTCCTCGGCAACTCTACTAGTTCCCTTGGGCAGAATAGCAGACATCTATGGCAGGAAGAGAATCTTCAGCATCGGTGTGGTCATCTTCACGCTGTCATCTCTCTTTTCAGGAATGGCAACCTCTGCCCTCATGCTAATTTCCTGCCGGGTTCTTCAGGGAATCGGCGGCGCCATGCTGGCCGGAACTGCCGTAGCACTGGTTACTACAGTATTTCCCGCCAACCAAAGGGGAAGAGCCCTGGGGATAAATGTCGCGGCAACATATCTTGGGCTTTCGCTTGGGCCGGTTCTGGGCGGGATCTTAACGCAGCGTCTTGGCTGGAGAAGCATCTTTTTCTTGAGTGCATTCCTGGGGTTAGCAGTCCTCGGTGTCGTTTTATGGAAGCTGAAAGGGGAGTGGACCGGGGCAAGGGGCCGGAAATTCGATTTCGCCGGCTCCGTAATCTACAGCCTCGGTCTTGTAGGGCTGGTATATGGTTTTACCCGCCTCCCAAACATGTCCGGAGTATGGTTGATTGTCGGAGGCATCATAGGTCTGGTGGCGTTCACCAGATGGGAGGTTAGAACTGAGAGCCCGGTCCTCGATGTGAGACTCTTTAGAGACAGCAGAGCCTTCACCCTGTCCAACGTAGCAGCATTGATCCATTACTGTGCTACATTCGCTATTTCTTTCCTCATAAGCCTCTTCCTGCAGTATGTGAAGGGATTCAACCCTGAGACTGCCGGCTTGATTCTGGTCGCCATGCCCGCCATGCAGGCTATCCTTTCTCCCCTCGCCGGCAGGCTTTCAGACAAGATTGAACCAAGGATAATTGCTTCAGCGGGAATGGCATTGACGACAGTGGGACTGATAATCTTCATCTTCATAAATGAAGCTACTCCCTTGAATTTCATTATTGGCAACTTGATTCTGGTTGGTTGTGGCTACGCTCTTTTCTCGTCTCCCAACACCAACGCGGTAATGACTTCTGCGCCGCACACCGCATACGGGGTAGCCTCGGCGACGCTGGCAACCATGCGGCAGGTGGGCATGTCCCTCAGCATGGGAATCGCTATGCTGATGTTTGCTCTATACAACATAGCAAGAGTTGAAATTACACCCGAATATTATTCGCTTTTTCAGGGAAGCGTCAGAACGTGCTTCATCATTTTCGCCGTTCTATGCTTTGGCGGCATATTTGCCTCCCTTGCGAGGGGGACGGTGCGGTAGGCATTTCTGTGAATGCCACCATTGAACCGCACAAAACCCTGGATTCCCAGCTAAACGATGGTCAGGGTGCTCACGCGAGGGAATAATTGCCCTTAAGATGACTGGCCTATCTGCAAATACTCGGCAAGAGAGGCAAACTCAATGCCAAAACTCCAATCAGTCATTTGGTTAAGCCTTCTAGCGCCGCCTGGCAGCAGTACCCCAGACCGGGTCCTGAATGCCACGTTCACAACCCTTTTGCCATAGTCTTTTAACACCTCGACGGCAGGCACATAGTCCTGGTCCCCCGATACTATGACCGCTATATCATAAATATCTCGCAGTATAATCATATCGCACGCTAGCTTCACATCTACTGCTTTCTCGGCACCCAGTGATTTGTCAAAGAGATTGTATGTCATGGCGCCCGCCCGGCGAAACTCAATACCCTTATGCTTTGTCGCTATCCCATTTTGCACCGCAATCCACCCATTGAATCGATCTCGCATCGTATTGTTACGCTGCCTCAATTCGTCAACAATCTCTGCCATGCGAGCAACACGATCCTCAGGAGCGAGGTCGTCTAGTTGCTTCCGATATGGTTCGTGATGCGACAGAACCCGATACAGTTGCTTCTGCGCTCTCACAGGGTCAGGAAACCGGTATGGGAAGAAATCCAGCGACTCGATAACATACCAGTAGGTCCTGATGCGTTCCCCGCCTTCGACTACGCTTTTCACTATCCAGTCGAACAATTCTGTCCATCTCGCCGATTTAGGCAGGTAGCTTTCCTGGTGAAAGCGCGGAAACAGTTCAACTATCGAGTGTCGAAAGTTCTCTCCATCTACGAAAATGCAGGCCCTCATACGCTTCTCGAAATAAAATAGCGGCAGACACGCAGTCCACCGCCCGCTCGACTGCCGCTCAGGACGCACCCGAGCTTAGTAATAATTGTCACATTACAGCCATGATTTGTCAATAGGTTATGCTCGGACAATCCAATACGCGCATGCGACAATAAAACGAGAGAGGCTCTGCATCAGGGGAGACGGGTTATCTCATAGGATGGACTTTCGTGTAGCTCGAATTCTATCCCGGCTTCCTGGAACAGGTCTATGAACGAATCATCGGCGTAGTTGCCAAAAGTGACGAAGCGCCTTATTTTGGCATTGACCAGCATCTTCGCACACAGGATGCATGGAGTATGGGTACAGTAGATGGTACTGCCTTCCAGGCTGATTCCGTGAAGTGACGCCTGAATAATGACATTCTGCTCGGCATGTATACCGCGGCATATTTCTTGCCTGGTGCCGCTTTCTATTCCCAGTTCATCTCTGAGGCAGCCCAGTTCAAGACAATCCTTAAGGCCAGCGGCAGCCCCATTATAGCCGGTAGCCAATATGTGCTTGTCCTTCACTGCCACAGCGCCTACGTGATGGCGCCGACAAGTAGATCGCTCCGCCACTACTGAAGCCACCTTGAGGAAATACTCATCGATGTCTGGCCTGGTTATCTTCTCCATCGCAAACTCGATATGACGCTGCTCGTCTGCCTCTCCAATTTACCCAGCGAAGCTTCGTTCACCACGGTGAAGTCGGCCATGGCAATCGGGCCACCCTTGTTGATATTCTCTATCTCCGATTTATCCCGCATGACTGCCTCTGCAAGTGTTAAGGGTCGCTCTGCTCTAGCGGCAAGCCTTGTATGCCTGATTACCGGAGATGCCCAGACCGCAACCGCAGTAAATTGCTCGCCGTAGTATTCCTTCAGCAGAACATACTCTTCCCAAGAGTAGAGTCCATCTATTACTACGTTTGATGATTTCAGCGAGCTATCAATCCTGGGCAAGTTCAACTTAGCGTAAGCAGCCATCCCATGTGCCTTCCTCAGTTGCTGTCTGACATAACGCTCGTTTTTCTCGTTCGTCTCCAGTTTCCTGTTCTTGAGCTCTTCGTCTGTAATATCTCCGAACCGCACTTTCTTGAAGCCATGCTGTTGAAATATCCTGGCCACTTCTGACTTGCCCGCACCTGCCATGCCAACAATCGCTACCACTCTCACGGTTTGCACAGACCCGACACCTGAATAGTACAAGTACTTATATTATCAGGATTTGTGCAACTATCATAGAGAAAGCTCCCTGCCCTACTACGATGCCTTGTCTGACAGTTGAGCATGGATTATACTGAATGACTATACATATGCTCTTTCCGATTGCGGTCCGTTGGTGAACGAATGGCTGGTGTTCTTTCCAGAGAAGACATACTCAAAATGCTGAAGGCGAGCCCGCCACTGGTGGAGAACCTATGTGATGCTCAGCAGCAGGTTCAACCCAACGGCATAGATCTGACACTCAAGGAAATAGCCTTGCTGTCTTCCCCCGGCGGCCTGGGACTTAACAATGAAAGCAGAGTAATCTCCACTATTTCGCCGCTAGTCTTTGACGGACTGGGTCGGCTAGACCTTCTCCCTGGCTGTTACTTAGTTACATACAACGAGGTGGTCAATCTTCCCAGAGACATAATGGCTCTGGCAGCGCCCAGGTCAAGTCTGCTCCGTTGTGGAGTCAGCATTCATAGCGCGGTTTGGGACGCTGGCTATTCGGGCCGATCGCAGTCTTTGATGGTGGTCTATAGTCCGCAGGGATTTCGGGTACACAAGAATGCCAGAATTATTCAGATGGTCTTCTTCCTTCTGAGTCGCAAGGTGGCCCGGGGCTATGGAGGCATCTTCCAGGGCGAGAACATCTAACAGTTGGATTCCGGCTCGGGTCCAGTGACCTTTACCTGCTAACCTTGTTGCTTACTCCAGTCCGGAAGGTCGCCTGCGAAGTGTCCACGTATCTCCTTGGCGACCATGCGGAAATGGAATCCTTGAGCAGCAAGCGTCATGGATAGAGGGAAAGTCCTCGGTTTTTTCAATAAAGTCCAGACAAACAACTTCCAATAATGGAATCGCCCTCTTTCCTGAACCCCCAACACCCATGTTGACCTGATAAACGCTATGACATGGAGAACCGAGAATTTGATTTTCGCGTGGGTGCCTGGTTTGTATTCCTTGAGAAACGTTATGATACGTTCATAGTATGGCTTGGGTGCATATATCGTATCTACAACATGCTTATAGCCCCTGGCCAGCGTTTCGTAGCCCATCTTAGGGATGAAGTTGGTTGAACCATCTGTATTGTTTCCTGTACCGCCCGGTAGCAGACGGTTCTCTTCTTTTAGCCGTTTGTACAGTCTCGTCCCCGGAGGAGCCATCAGCACGCCAACCATAGCGGTGACAATTCCGCTCTTCTGAATGAAATCGATATGGGTTTTGAAGATGGAAAGCGGGTCACTATCAAACCCAAGGATGAATCCTCCTTGTACTTGCAGGCCGTGGTTCTGTATCTTCTTAACCGATGCCAACAAATCACGGTTCTTGTTGGGCATTTTGTTACATTCGACCAGACTTTCTTCGTTGGGGCTTTCAATGCCCACAAATACCGCGTCAAACCCTGCCTTCACCATCAGACGCATTAGCTCGTCGTCATCGGCAAGATTTATGGATGCTTCGGTGAAAAACGAGAAGGGATGATGCCTTTCCTCCATCCACTTAGTTATTGCCGGTAGGATTTCTGATTTCAGCTTCCGTTTGTTGCCGATGAAATTGTCATCGACGAAGAACACGCTAGCTCTCCATCCCGCATCATACAGCGCATCCAATTCGGCTATTATCTGACTAGCATCTTAGTT
>JBKHJJ010000089.1:0-5994 GCA_046538185.1 Dehalococcoidia bacterium | reverse complement strand
GAGAGAGTTAGGTGGGATTTTGGCAAGGGTGGCAAAACTTTCGCATACGGCGATATTGGTGATTTCGGCGATATCTTTTCGACGTTGTTCAGAGAGTCAGGTATAGGCGCCAGAACTAGGCAAGGGCCGCAGCGAGGTCAGGATGTAGAGTCCACAATCGAGGTAAGCCTTGAAGAAGCTCACCGCGGTTCCACGCGCGTAGTACAACTTCAGACAGAGGAGCCTTGTATGACTTGTGGGGGGACAGGCAGAGTAGGTAATCGGATTTGTACCATGTGTGGGGGTACAGGGGTAAAGGTGAACCCCAAGCGTCTGGAAGTCAAGATTCCAGCGGGAGTGAAAGACGGTTCGAGGATTCGGATAGCAGGTGAAGGTGGACCCGGTGGTGCTGGTGGCAGCAAGGGTCACCTTTATCTTGCGGTGAAAATGCTGCCGCACAAGATCTTTGAACGGAAAGGAGATGACCTCTATACGGAAGTTCCGGTGCCTTTGGCCACCGCAATGCTTGGTGGTGAGGTCAGGGTGCCTACCTTGGATGGCAGTTTATCTCTCAGAATACCGGCCGAGACTCAGAACGGTAAGATGTTCCGTCTGGTGGGGAAGGGCATGCCAAAGCTAGGGGATGGAAAGTACGGTAATATGTTTGCCAAGGCGAAAGTGGTTCTGCCTACCAATTTGAGCCAGGAGGAAAGAAAGCTATTTGAGAGGTTGCGATCTTTGCGACAAGCGTGAAGCGAGGTGCCACGATTATGGACTGGGAAGCTAAACCGAGATACGTAATAAGCGTAGCCGCCAGGATGGTGGGCATAGAAGCTCATACCTTGAGGTACTACGAAAGACTGGGGTTGCTACAGCCTGAGCGTTCCAGCGGCAATATACGTTTGTATTCCGAGGAAGATATTGAACGGTTGCGGTCTATAAAAGCACTCATGAGTGACTGTGGGGTTAATGTGGCTGGTGTGGAGGTAGCGTTGCGGTTGATGCGAATGATGAAACAGATGCAACAACAACTTGAGGAAATGGAAGAGAGGGTAAAGCTGATTACCGAAGCAGAAATAGAGGATGTGATAGAAGACATAATAGAAGACGCAGACTGGAAGGAGGTATAGAAATTGAGACCGGAGAGATTTACTGAGCAAGCACAAGAAGTTTTAGCGGCCTCCCAGGAGCTGCTACGTCGTTATGGACACAACCAGTGGGATGTAGAGCATATCCTGCTGGCTTTGCTGGAGCAGGAAAAAGGAGTAACCAGGGACATACTACAGTCACTAGGGGTCGATATTGATGTAGTGAAGAATCGTCTCGAAGCAACACTGGAGAGCTTCCCGAAGGTGGCTTATGAAGCAGGGCAGGTCTACGCCACTCCTCGGGTATCTGCTGTTCTCGAAAACGCGGCGCGCGAAGCTGATAGGCTTAAGGATGAATTTGTCAGCACCGAGCATTTGCTTGTTGCGATTGCCGGGGAAACTAGAGGTGAAGCAGCTACTATCTTAGCTGAATCTGGCGTTAACCAGGAGAATATCTATCAAGCCCTGCAGAAGATCCGCGGTGGTCATCGGGTTACCGATCGCCAGGCGGAAAGTAAATATCGTTCCCTCGAAAAATACGGTCACGACCTCACTGAGTTAGCTCGTCAGGGCAAACTGGACCCTGTAATTGGAAGGGAAAACGAAATCAAACGTGTGGTACAAATACTTTCCCGGCGTACCAAGAATAACCCGGTGGTTATCGGCGATGCCGGCGTGGGTAAGACAGCTATCGCCGAAGGATTGGCTCAGAAAATCGCCGGTGAGGATGTCCCTGATTCTCTGAAGGGGAAAAAGGTAGTGGCTTTGGATATGGGGGCACTAGTGGCGGGGAGCAAATTCCGCGGAGAGTTTGAGGAAAGGCTGAAGGCAGTTTTGGATGAGGTGAGGCAGGCGGCCGGCGAAGTCATCATGTTTATTGACGAGCTCCATACGGTGGTAGGGGCTGGAGGTGCTGAGGGAGCAATCGATGCCAGTAATATGCTGAAGCCAGCACTTGCTCGTGGGGAAATTCAATGTATCGGCGCAAGTACGCTGGACGAGTATAGAAAGCATATAGAGAGAGATAAAGCGCTGGAGAGACGTTTCAGCCCTGTTTATCTCGATGAGCCGAGCGTGGAAGATACGATAGAGATGCTTCGTGGGCTTCGGCCTCGATATGAAGCACACCACAAAATAAAGATTGAAGATTCGGCATTGGTAGCTGCGGCGAAGTTGAGCCAGAGATATATATCCGATAGATTCTTGCCTGATAAGGCAATTGACCTGATTGACGAGGCAGCCAGCAAGCTGCGTCTTGATATGGAAAGCGCTCCTGACGAAGTCAAGACTCTGGACCGGAAAATGAAACACCTTCGTGACGAAGAAGAGGCTGCTTCCCAGAGGGCAGATTACCAGAAAGCCGCCGAATTGAAGGCGGAAAAAATGCGTCTTCAACAAGAGTATGACCAGGCCAAATCGAAGTGGCAAAAAGAGAGGAAAATCGACACTGTCGTGGATGAAGAAGATATCGCGGGATTGGTAGCTCAGTGGACTGGTATACCTGTTTCGCGGATGCTGGAAACGGAGACTGAGAAATTGGTTCACATGGAAGAACGGATTCATCAGAGGATAGTGGACCAGGAGGAGGCTGTGGCTGCCGTTTCCGATGCTATCAAGCGGGGGAGAGCTGGGCTCAAGGACCCCAAACGTCCTATTGGGAGTTTTGTCTTTCTCGGCCCTACCGGCGTGGGAAAAACCGAGCTTGCACGTGCTTTAGCCGAATTTCTCTTCGACGACGAAGAAGCTATGGTAAGATTGGACATGTCCGAATACATGGAAAAGCACACGGTGTCGCGTCTTATCGGGTCGCCCCCCGGATATGTGGGCTATGAGGAAGGAGGGCAGTTGACCGAGGCGGTGCACCGTCGCCCCTACCGGGTTATCCTGTTCGATGAAGTGGAAAAGGCTCATCCCAACGTCCTTAGTATATTGTTGCAGTTGTTGGAGGACGGCAGGCTTACGGACGGACATGGCCGGACTGTGGACTTCAAGAACACAGTGGTGATCATGACCAGTAACTTAGGCAGTAGAGAATTCCAGCGTGGAAGTATAGGTTTTCTCCGTAAAGAGGAAGGCGATGAAGAGAAAATGAGGACAGATATGGAAAGTGCCTTAAAGAAGAACTTACTTCCCGAGCTACTCAACCGGATAGACGATATCATCACATTCCATCCTCTAAGCAAAGAGCACTTGAAGAGCGTTGTGGAACTGCTTGTTCGAGAAGTGGAGAAGAGGCTTGCCGAGCGCGATATTAAGCTTAACGTTACTGAAGAGGCCAAAGCCTGGCTGGTTCAGAAAGGCTACGATCCCGTATTTGGAGCTCGTCCCTTACGCCGGGCTATTCAAAGGTACGTGGAAAATCCCATCTCCACTAGGATATTGCAGGGCGAGTTCAAGGAGGGAGATACGGTAGCGGTTAGCTTGAAGAAAGATAACCTGAGCTTCGCAGCCGGGAAAACCGCCAGGGCAAAAACCAAATAAGACAATTCAATAACTCAAGATGCTAGCTTGTTGCCATGCAATCTGTGTCGGGATTGTGCGTTCAGGTATGGTTTCGGCATAGCTATGTCCAGACACTCCGGGCAATGATGTGCGATAATGCCAAATCTTCAGCCGTGGTGACCTTTATATTCTTATAGTCGCCCATGTAAAGCTTCACTTTGAATCCCAGGCGTTCCACAGCGGTGGCATCATCGGTAATCTCTGCCCGCAGGTTTTCATACGCCTTGGTTATCATATCAAAGCTGAATATTTGGGGGGTTTGCGCTGCCCATAACCTGTTGCGCCGGGGTGTTCGCTCCACCAATCTCTGGTCACCGGCAAGTTTAATGGTGTCCTTGACCGGTACTGCGGCTACAGCAGCCCCCGTTTCCCTTACTGCGCTTAGGCCATCCTCAATCAAATTCGGGGTCAGGAAAGGCCGGGCTGCATCGTGAATCATAACCCATTCGCAATACCTGATTTGCCTTAATCCTTCTTTTACTGAGTCCTGTCGATGTACACCGCCTCGACATAGAATGACCTTGGACCAGGCCCTTTCCTCTTTCAATGTCTGACCACGGCCCAAATCGTCATCATTCAACACCAGGGCTACCTGCTGAACCAAGCTACAGCTCTGACAGATATCCACAGACCAAGCGAGCAAAGGCTTGTCACTTAAAGGAACGAAGAGCTTGTTTATACCCGCCATACGCTGACTGGTGCCAGCAGCAACTATAACCGCGCCCAGCTTCTCGACCCTGTTCATCATATTTCTTCCCACGAGGTAGAAGCTCCATGCTTGATGCGAGACGGAAGTTCAGAGACGAAAGCCAGAGCACAGAAGCCCGCTCTTTTTGTTTCTATCCCGTAGTCTTCCGCTTTGCCCTCTGCGCTTTATCTTCTCGTGCGAGTCCCAGCATTAGAGCTTCAACCAGCGAGTTAACTTCGATCAGTTGAATATCCGGAGGATGGCTGGATTGTCTGAGTTCACTGGCGATGATTGGGTGGAGCCTGGGCATCAGGCAAGCTTTGAAGCCCAGCCTAAGGGCCTCAGCAATTCTTCTCTCTACGTAGGATACCCTTCTGAGTTCTCCATTCAATCCTACCTCTCCGAAGGCGACCAACCCAGAAACGGGCTTGGCGTCGCGAAAACTGGAGGTAATAGCTGAGGCGATTCCTAAATCTACGGCTGGTTCGTTGACTCTTAACCCACCAGTAACGTTGACTATGATATCTTGATTGGACAGCCTTAAGCCAGCACGCTTGGTGAGGACCGCAATTATTAGCAGCAGCCGATTGAAATCAACACCGTTAGCGATCCGCCTTGGCGGAGCAAAATTATTGGGGGTAGTCAAAGCCTGGATCTCGACGAGTAGAGGGCGATTTCCTTCGAGAGTAGGAACCACCACTGATCCCGTGCTTCCGTCTTTGTATGCAGATAGAAAGACCTGGGAAGGATTCTCTACTTCAACTAACCCCCTATTGTTCATCTCAAATATCCCCACCTCGTTGGTGGAACCGAAGCGGTTCTTTACGCTGCGCAACACTCGGTAACTACTAAACGGTTCGCCTTCGAAATAGAGTACCACATCAACGATATGCTCCAGTGTTCCTGGGCCTGCGATGACCCCTTCTTTGGTCACATGTCCTATTATGAAGAGGGGTATATTGTTCTCTTTTGCCCACCTCTCTAACCGCCAGGTACACTCTCGTACTTGGGGAACACTGCCGGGTGTGGCACCTACGTCCTCCAAATACATGCTCTGTATGGAATCGACAACAGCCAAATCAGGATTGAGTTCTCCCAGCGATTCCAACACAGCGGACAGATCGGGCTCAGAAAGGAAGTATATCCCTTTGCCTCTTATGCCGAGGCGCTCACTTCTGAGTTTGACCTGACTAATGGATTCCTCGCCTGAGACGTAGGCGGCAACTCTATTATGCTCAGCCATCGTCCCGGCGACCTGGAGCAGAAGGGTTGACTTGCCTATCCCCGGCTCACCACCAACGAGCACCACTGATCCAGGGACTAGACCACCCCCAAGAACCCGATCCACTTC
This sequence comes from Dehalococcoidia bacterium, assembly GCA_046538185.1. Classification (GTDB taxonomy): domain Bacteria; phylum Chloroflexota; class Dehalococcoidia; order GIF9; family AB-539-J10; genus RBG-13-51-36. The sequence continues at coordinate 386 of JBKHJJ010000089.1, read as the reverse complement.
TGCAAAACCGAGGTCAAAGCGAGGAAACTCACCTTTCTCTACGTTGGAGAGTTCCTGGGGCTCAGGTGCGCTGGGGTAAGGGTGGCTAGCAATGAAGGGTGCGGTGATCCTGGTTTCTACGAAGCTATTCCATGCCTGGCAATCGGGACAGCGTCCTAACCATTTGGGACTCTCCTTGCCACATTGCTGACAGACGAAAACACTCTTGGACTTGGATTTGCCCCGATTGCTAGAGTTCAAGTCTGCTGGTTAAGATACCTAGTACTCTATAACGGCTATCTTTTCTCCGGTCTTGACTGCTTGCCCGGGGGAAACCGCCACCTCTGTAACTGAGGCTTTTGCCGGAGATAGAATGGGATTTTCCATCTTCATGGCTTCTATGATAC
>JBKHJJ010000088.1:0-6033 GCA_046538185.1 Dehalococcoidia bacterium | reverse complement strand
ACCGAAGTGCCTTTTGAGCCTACCAACGGCAGGCCGGTCTATTGTAGTGATTGCTACAATAAAGTCAGACTGAGTAGATAATGCCGGTTTGATTACGGACACAAACGGGCCGGGGACCCCCGGCCCGTTTGTATTTATAGAAGTAGCAGGACTGACCGGTATGGTGTCGTTGAAATTCTACATGAGCTTTGTGGCCCGGGCACTATGCGGTCCTGGTCAGGAAAGCGAGCGCAACCCGGTTGAACTTTTCCGGCTCCTCGTCATGCGGCTCGTGTGCCGAATGATCGAAAACTTCCAATTCCGAACCTTTCAGGATGCGGTGCATTTCTTGCCCGATTCTGAGCGGAATGCTTTTGTCGTGGCGTCCCCATGCAATCAGAGTGGGGATTTCCATCTCTCCGAGCTGCCGAATCTCATTCTCCAGCGTGTGGAAGAACTTCAAACGTAAGATCTTAAGGAAGGCTTCGTTGCTGCCTTTGATCTTTTGCGACCAGGTAAGGCCATCGAAGTAATCTTTGTTGATCTCTTTCCGATATAAGTAAACCCTTCTGATGATCAGTTTGCGGACGAAGTCGGTAGGAAGGCTGAGCGCCAGTTCTCCCAGACCGGGCAAAGCCAGCATTTGTTGGGCCGGCAGACATTTATGCGGCATGCCACCGGCGCATATGAGAATGAGCGATTTGACTCTGTTCCGGCTCTCTGTGGCGAATTTCATTGCAGTACCGCCACCCATCGATTGTCCGACAAGGGAAGCCCTTTCTATTCTCAGGGCATCCATGAAGCAACGCAATTGCCTGACATATAGCGGGTACCCGTAAGGCAGCGGTTCGCGGGTGCTATACCCACATCCCCATAAATCAATAGCATAGACCTTGAATTCGGCCGCCAGGGCTTCCATGTTGTTGCGCCATGAGTAGCTGTCAGACCCGAAGCCGTGCAATAGAATTAGCGGTTCGGCCTCTCCGCTTTCGAGGTAGTGCGTTTGGTGTCCGTCCAGGTTGATGACGTTGCCCGGGGCATATTCCTTCGTCCACTGCTCTATCGGTTGGCTATTCCACGGAATGAATTTGCCCATCGCTCTCGCCTGGCTCGGATTCTTGATTCAACTTAGGCGGACTTCACTTTACTTAACGTGCCTGCACCTGTCAAGATGCAGGAGCCTCAATGTTGCCTCGTGGGAGATGTAGAATACCGTGCCGGGCATAGGGTCGCCCGTGAGCAGAGGTCAAAATGCCCCGGCATCAGTGCTATAATGGGTATTTACCGGTGATTGTACCGTTCGTCTTGAGTGCGACGCCGGGGTAGACCAAGTGGAACTGGATGAACGTGGGGCTCAAGTGCACGTAGCCAGGAGGGTGCTAACATGAGGGAGAGCAGAATAGGAGTCCTGACCGGTGGGGGGGACTGCGCCGGAATTAATCCCGCCATCAAATGGGTCGTCAAGACTGCGCTTGATGAGCGGCTGCAGTCGGAAAGAGACGTCCGGTACACTGTTCTGGGCATAAAGGATGGGTGGAGGGGACTGGTTGAAGTTCAGCCTGAAGGACAGGACCCCCAAGACTGCGTGGTTCCCTTGACCCAGGAGGTGGTCCGGACCTGGGACAGGTATGGCGGCAGCATGTTGGGTACGTCCCGTACCAATCCCTACAACCCTGAGAATAACCAGTCCAGAAGGGTACTGGCCAATATCGAGAGACTGCGCCTGGATGCACTGGTGGTGATCGGCGGTGATGACACGCTGGGAGTGGCCCACTTGCTGGCGAAAGAGGGAGTGAACGTAGTGGGCATCCCCAAAACGATAGACAAGGACCTGTCCGAGACCGACTATACGCTGGGATTCGAGACTGCTGTGACCGTCATCACCGAGGAGATCGATAGGCTGCGGACCACGGCCGGCTCTCACAGGAGGATATTCGTCGTGGAGACTATGGGCAGGCACAGCGGCTGGCTGGCCCTGGAAGGAGGAGAGTCCAGCGGGGCCTTCATTATTCTCATTCCGGAACACGATTTCTCCGTGGACAAGGTCAATGAGCTGGTTGTGGAGGGGAGGCGGGGTGGAGCCAGGTACGACATCATAGTAGTGGCCGAGGGTGCCAAACCACAGGGTGGCGTGGAATGCATCAGGCAAGAGGGCCTGGATAGTTTTGGACACAAGTTACTGGGGGGCGTAGGCGACTTTCTTGCCAGAGAGATCCAGGGGGCGACCAGGCTGGAGACAAGAAGCGTCAATCTCAGCCATTTGCAGAGGGGCGGTGCGCCGTGTGCTTACGATAGGAGAATGGGCAGGTACTTCGGCATCGGCGCCATGGACCTGGTGGTGATGGGGCGTTTTGGCGACATGGTATGCGTTAGAAATGGCGAGATCAGTTCATGTCCGCTGGCAAATGTTATCGGACGACCGAAGTTTGTCGACCTGGATACCCAGTATGATGTTGAGAGATACAACGGGCGGCGGACGGTCCTCAGAATGGCGGAGAAGAAGCATGCATCCAGACGATAAGCAACGTGAAGCGAAGCCTGAAAGCAGAAATGTCTCGTCGAGCGACATAGATACGCTAGTGCACGAGGCTATGTTCTCCTCCAGAGGAGATGTCAGGGAGGAGTCCCGGCGTGCTGTTCACGAACTTGCCTACGGTCAAGGCGTTTATGCTGCCAGCATTCAGGGCTTATATACTGCTGCCGGCAAGGGGCTGTATTCCAACAAGACGGTTCCGGCCATAAACATCCGCGGTATCACCTACCACGTGGCCAGGGCAGTGTTCAGAGCTGCCTTGAAACAGAAGGTCGGCGCTTTCATATTTGAGATCGCCCGGTCCGAGATAGGTTACACCAAACAAAGCCCCGCTGATTATGCCACCTGCATCCTGGCGGCAGCAGTCAGGGAAGGCTTCACCAGCCCCATCTTTCTTCAGGGAGACCATTTCCAGATCAACGCGAACAAATATGTCTCGGAACGGGAAAGCGAACTGAACGCCGTTAGAGATCTTATTCGAGAAGCGGTGGCGGCGGGCTTCCTTAACATCGATGTTGATGCCTCCACGCTGGTGGACCTGGAGAGGCCTACTCTTGAGGGACAACAGGAGGCAAACTGCCTGGTAACAGCTGACATGACCGGGCTGATACGGAGTATCGAGCCTGAAGGAGTGACCATTTCTGTGGGTGGTGAGATCGGGGAAGTGGGCGGCAGAAACAGCACTGTGAGCGACCTGAGGGCTTTCATGTCCGGATACATCAGGTACCTGGGGCCGGATGTACGGGGCATCTCGAAGATAAGTATTCAGACGGGGACAAAGCATGGAGGGGTGGTGCTAGCTGACGGGTCAATAGCCGGCGTGGAAATTGATTTCCAGGCTCTGGAGCAAATATCCAGGGTAGCTCGAGAGGAATACGGGATGGCAGGAGCAGTACAGCATGGTGCTTCTACACTGCCCGATGAAGCTTTCGACCTTTTCCCGCAGGCCGGCACAGCAGAAGTGCACCTGGCTACTGGATTCCAGAATCTGATTTTTGATAGCCCTTATTTCCCCAGAGAGCTGCTTGCCAGGATATATGGAGAGATCTCTGAGAGGTACAAGAACGAGAGAAAGCCCGGGGATACCGAAGACCAGTTTCTGTATAAGACGCGGAAGAAGGCGTTTGGCCTTTACAGAGAGGAACTGTGGGACCTTCCAGGGGAGAGCCTGGCTGGCATAGGGCAGACGCTGGAAGACCGGTTCTCCCTCCTGTTCCAGAAGCTAAACGTGGTTGATACAGTGGACCTGGTAAGCAGGTTCATATAGCGGGCCGGCAGAGCCATGAACCGAGGTTTACTCCCGGTAGAAATTGGCCTCCTCAGTACAAGGGCCCAAACATATCTGTGTATGGAGCCTGGTATTAGGTAGGCCGCGGTACCTAGCCTAGAAAAAGGCCACATGGAAGCTAATGCGTCTTTTGGTCTGCTATTAGCCACGCTGGCGGGCCTTTCCACTGCCATAGGGGGAGGCATTGCCATTTTTATGTGCAGGCCCAAGTGCGGGCACCTGGCCCTGATCCTCGGATTCTCGGCCGGAGTAATGCTCTACATATCATTTGCAGAGCTGCTGCCCTCGGCAATCGCCGGTATCGGGACTATTATGGGCAACGTAGCTTTCTTCGCAGGCATCGCTTTCATCGGGGTACTCGATTTCCTTATCCCTCATGAATACAAAGAAGAACGAGTTGAAGACTCGCATCCTTCACTGGTTTCAAGATTGGCCTCTGTCACCCGGTCGGGGCGGGAAGGCAGGTCCTCGGTGCTTATGCGGACGGGAGTTCTCACGGGTCTCGGGGTCGCTATCCACAATTTCCCGGAAGGGCTGGTGGTGTTCAGTGCTGCAATCGGAGGAGACGTCAATTTGGGCATCATTGTTGCTATTGCGGTGGGCCTCCACAATATTCCTGAGGGCATAAGCGTGTTTGTTCCTATCTATGAAGCCACCAACAGCAGGCGACGTGCGTTTCTCTATTCCTTTCTGGCCGGCGTAGTTGAGCCAATAGGAGCCCTCCTCGGTTATGCTATCCTGATGCCTTTCTTATCGCCTGCCGTTGCCTTCGGACTGTTGGGATTTGCCGCCGGCATTATGGTTTATATCAGCCTCGACGAACTGCTCCCGGCAGCTCACAAGTATGGTGAAGCCCATATGGCAATAGTGGGCATTGTAATCGGCATGGTGGTGATGGCAGTGAGCCTGATTATGCTGGGATAGTCATGTTTGGTGAAAGGCCCGATGAAAAACGGAGAGGACGTTCCTCAACGAGAGCAAAGCAAGAATCCACCATACCTCAAGGTCGGTGTATATTCTCTGTTGGTAAACATGGCCCTGGTAGCAGTGAAACTGACACTGTCTTCTGTCACCGGCAGTCTGGCACTGCGCGCCGATGCGATACACTCTTCAGTGGACGTATTTGGATCGATCGCGTTAATTGCCGGACTTGTGATAGCCAATCGGAAAAGCAGCAAATTCCCCTACGGCCTGTACAAGGTAGAGAATATGGTGGCGGTCGTCATCTCTGTATTGCTTTTCATAACCGCCTACGAGATAGTGAGCGAAGCTATCAGAGGGGAAACCGCAGTAGTCCCGTACAGCGGCTGGGTCCTGGCAGTTATGGGTGCGCTGATAGCTGTGCCCTACCTGTTCAGCCGCTATGAGATAAAGGTAGGCAAGCAATACAACTCTCCAAGCTTGATCGCCGATGGTAAGCAGTTTCGTGCCGATGTGCTTTCTGCGTCTATAGTGTTCTTCGCTCTGCTGGCCCAGTACTTCGGATTTCCCGTAGACCGCATAGCCGCCGGAATTGTGGCACTATTCATCGGCTATGCCGCCTGGGGCCTTTTGTCGAGCAGTATGCGGGTGCTGCTGGATGCTTCTGTAGACAAGGAAACCCTAGACCAGATTCGCTCTGTCCTGGAAGCCGAGCCGGCCGTGACCAAGGTGAAAGGCGTTACCGGTCGCAATTCCGGACGTTACATGTTTGTAGAGGCTACGGTGACGCTCAGTGTGTCCGACCTGGGCAGGGCACATCAAATCAGCGAGCACCTGGAGAACAAGATCAAGGAAACCCAGCGGCTGGTTGACCGGGTACTGATACACTATGAGCCAGAGGAGAAAACAGTGCTTCGTTACGCCATCCCGGTCACCAGTGAGAAGGGCGAAATCAGCCCCCATTTTGGGGAATCTCCTTACTTCTTTCTGGTGGAAATAGACAAAAAGAGCAGGAAAGTGACCAAGCGCGAGATAATAGACAGCCCTCACCCTAAGATTGAGAAGGGCAAAGGCATTAACGTAGCCGAGTTCTTGCTCGGCCATAAGCCCGATGTGGTTATAGCTAGAGAGAAACTATCAGGCAAAGGGCCTGGTTATGCCTTCGCTAATGCCGGCGTGGAAACCCGGCAGACGAAGAGCCGGAACGTGGATGAGCTGTTGAACGAGCTTCTTCAAGGTACGGGTGAGCAGCAGGGAGAGAGACGATGAGTAACGCGCAGTATCATTCGGCATAGGCTTCCTGGTGTGGCAG
>JBKHJJ010000087.1:0-6066 GCA_046538185.1 Dehalococcoidia bacterium | reverse complement strand
TAGTGTTCAAACTCGGGGCTCGGGGGGCGGTGATGTTTGAGCCAGCGAAGGCGCTGGCAATGGAAGTGCCAGCTCTGCCTCTTGAGCGGCTAGGTCTAAATGTGATTAACACTGTGGGTTGCGGAGATGCTTTTGTGGGAGCCTTTGCTGCCTACCACGCTCTGGGAGCCAGTTTTCGCAGGTCGCTCATCATGGCCAGCACTGCCGGTTGCCTTAATGCCACCCGATCTGAAACCCGGGGCAGTCCGGAGCGACCAATCTTGGAACAAACGGAGCAGAAGTGCCGTGATCTTGGATTCACAGTTCGGGAATATAGGCACTCAGAATCTGCTGGGTGACTTGTTTCGGCAATATGTCTGAATTTCGGACTCGACTAGAAGCAGGTGTCCGGACAGGAATCAGAAGGGGGTGGAGTAGTTTTGTCTGGATCTGCAAAATCATTGTTCCTGTCTCCTTCGTTGCGGCTGTTATTCAGTGGACCGGTTGGCTGAATAATCTTGATTTCTTGGTGCACCCTCTGATGAACGTGATCAATCTACCTGCGGCAGCAGCGTTGCCGATCATTATTGCAATGACAGTGAGTTTCTATGCGGCCATCGCTGTTATGGTCGTACTTCCCTTTACCGTAGGACAGATGACTCTGATTGCCTTATTCATAACGATCGCACACATGCTTGTTGTGGAAGGAGCGGTCCAACACAAATCTGGTTTGAATTTCGTCAAAGCGACCCTGTTTCGTATTGGCGCAGCCACTCTGGCTGTATTTGTCGTCTCCCAGTTTTTCACCGGTACTGAGCAGAGCATTGGTGCAGTAGTGGACCTTACAGTTCGTACTCCCTTTACCAATGTCCTGAGTGTTTGGGCCATTGACACACTCAAACTGTTGGGCAGGATCTTACTAATCATCATGCTGGTCATGATGCTGCTCTACTCTTTGGAATCTCTGGGATGGATCAGATATCTGGTCAAGTTTTTCAGGCCATTGATGAAAGTTCTTGGACTTTCTGACCAGGCGGTAACGATGTGGATAACAGGCGCTGGTTTTGGCCTGCTCTACGGGAGCGCGGTCATCATTGAAGAAGCTAGGAAGGGAACACTAACGAAGGAGGAACTGGAGCATCTACATATTTCTATTGGCATCAACCACAGTATGGTGGAGGAGCCTATCTTGTTCTTGGCGTTAGGAGTAAATCCTCTCTGGCTATTGATACCGCGGTTCATAATAGCCGCCATAGCGGTTCACGTCTACCGAGGCGTACAGTATCTCAGAAGGAAGTTGTCTCCCAGGTGATTGCTCATGTCACGGTTCTGGAATGGTGTCGATAGGTTCAGAAAGAAGCACGGGCTGCAGCAAGGGGTAATTGAGATGGAGTGGTGAGTTGAAATGATAGTAATAAGATGTGCCAGGTGCAGGGCTAAGGTCTTTCGGTATGTGAAGGTTGGAAAGGGAAGGGTATTGCACTGCTGGAAAGAGCGCATAATTGAAGACCACGCTATCCGTGCTGAAAGGGAAATCAGATGTCAGTGTGGCAATCTAATTGGGATTGATGAAGGGAAATGGATCAAGATGAAGCAAAGCTCTTTTACCTACTCGGGAACGAGAGCAAGGGGATGAAGACTCTATGAGACTTATAAGCGCCTGCCTGTTAGGAATAAACTGTGTCTGGGACGGCCGCAATACGTACAAAAGCGATAGGGCAGCTGAGCTTCTGAGGTCCGACATGCTGATGCCCGTTTGTCCGGAGCAGTTAGGAGGATTAAGGACTCCCAGGGCACCGCAGGAAATTCAGGGAGGGACTGGTGGAGACGTTCTGGATGGCAAATGCAAAGTGCTAAACACAGATGGAGAAGATGTTACGGACGAATTCATAAGTGGGGCGCGAGAGACTCTGAAAATTGCCAGGCTGCTCCACATTGAAGAATTCATAGGAAAATCCAGAAGCCCATCTTGCGGCTGCGGACAAATATGCGATGGCACATTCTCCGGGGAACTGATTGATGGCGACGGTGTCACCGCAGCACTATTGAAGAGGAATGGGATCAGAGTAATAACGGAAGAAGGCTTATAACACTCCTTAAGTCTATTCAATCTTGATGAGTTTACTCCTGCTCCTGAGGCCGCTGACGATCTTGACCTGGCTCTGGGTAACGCGGAAATGCTGCGCCAGTAACTTAACGACTGCCCGATTAGCTTTGCCTTTCTTGGGTGGCTCCTTCACCATTACTATGAAGCCATCCCGTTCTTGGACAAGCTCTTCGGTCCTGGAATTGGGCTTCACCTTAACTTGAATTTCCATCATGAACTTCTGCCCATATCCCGTGGGTGTGAAGCCCGAGCAGCCTGGCTGGTGTTATCTCATTACTCAGGTCCTTATGGCTACGCGCAAATATCCTGATATAGTTGCTGGTGAGCCCTGAGTATGTACCGCTGCCGGGCTCAGTTTCCTTCTCCCAAAGGACCGGCATAGTCTGCCCCAGAAATTGCTCACTAAAGCGCCGCCGGGAGCTTTGAGCTAGCTCGAGCATCCGCTGATTTCGCTCTTGCTTGACTTTGTCTGCTACCTGCCCGGTCATTGCGGCCGCCGCTGTATCAGGGCGTGGCGAGAAGGGGAAGACATGGATATTTGCGAAACCAGCTTGCAGGCAGAATAAGTAGCTCTGTTCAAACTCTTCATCACTTTCCCCGGGGAAGCCGACCATGACGTCTGTGGTGATGGCCACCTTTTGTATTATTTTTCTGATTAAATCTACTGTCCTCTGATATTGGTACAGAGAGTAACTCCTCTTCATCCTTTGGAGCACGCTCTCGCTTCCACTTTGAAGCGCTAGATGGAAATGCCGGCACAGCCTTTCATCCTGACACAAGGCAAGAAGTTCCGGAGATATCTCCGAAGGCTGTAAAGACGAGAGACGTAATCTCTCGATGCTGGTACTGGTGAGAATGCGCTTTACCAAAGCCCCGAGGTTAGTGCCGTCGTCCTTATAACTGCCGACTTTCGTCCCGGTGAGAACCGCTTCTTTGTAACCGAGGGCCACTTTTTGCTTAACTTCGTCAATTATCAGGGAAGCGGGCAAGGAATATTCATTGGGTCTTACTTTGGGCACAATGCAATATGCGCAGGAGCTGTGACACCCATCTTGAATCTTCATCAGGCTACGGGTCCTAACGGCGGCAGCAAGCATCCGAGATTGCTTTGTTTCGCTCTCATCGCGTCCTCTCAAGGTTTGGATAAGGGCAAGTAAGTTCCCTTTCTCTTTGTTATCAACTATGAGGTCAGCAAGCGGCACTAGCTCTTGGCGATCTCTTTGGGCGTAGCAGCCAGTGGCGATAATCAAGGCCCGCGGGTTTCTGCGTCTTGCCAGCCTGAGCCAGTGGCGTGACTTGCGGTCGGCAACATGGGTGACTGTGCAGGTATTGGCAATATAGATATCTGCCCCATCGTCAGCGGAAACAAGTTGAAACCCGGCTTCGCCAAAACGACTGGCTAGGGATTCTGTCTCGGCTTGATTCAGCTTGCACCCCAGTGTGTAGAAAGCGACCTTCATCGATATGGATTATATTTGTCGCTTAATAGAATGGTCAAATTGTCATGCTGAGCTTGCTTGATTACCCTTTGATAGGGTATAGTTAGCGATTCTAATCAGAGGCCTTAAGCTTTGGGTATAAAATTGAATCGACGAGCCCGATGGAGAGTGTTGCCTTCGGTGCCCGACGAATACTTGAATGATTCTGCCCAGCCTTATGTGATTGCCCAGCTTCTCTACAATCGTAGCGTCAAGTCAGGAGAAATAGAAGCTTTCCTGGCAGGTGACGACAGACTGGAAGGTAATCCCTTCATGCTTCCTGACATATCGCAGGCTGTAAGCCGGGTGTACAAGGCCTTGCTTGCAGGGCAGAAGATCGCCATCTATAGCGACTTTGATGTTGACGGCGTCACAGCCACAGTTATTCTTGTCGAGGGTCTGTCAAGGCTGGGTGCTCAGGTGGTCTTTCATATTCCTGACCGCTTCAGTGAGGGCCACGGATTAAAGACTCCAGCTCTAGAGAACCTTAAGGCACAGGGAGTGGATCTGGTAATTACAGCTGATTGCGGCGTAACTGACCTTGCAGAGGTGAAACTGGCCAAAAAGATGGGGATGGATGTGGTTGTCACCGATCACCATATTCCATTGACAAGTCTGCCTGAAGCTATAGCTGTAGTTGACGCGAAGCGAAGGGACTCAGTGTATCCTAGTCCTGATCTGGCCGGTGCTGGTGTTGCTTTTAAGTTTCTACAAGCACTGTTCCATAGAAAACGAGACGAGAAATGGCTGTCCAGATTTCTGGATCTGGTGGCTCTGGCTACTGTTACCGATTTAGTCTCTCTGGTGGGTGAGAATCGCTACCTCGTGAAGGAAGGACTAAAAGAACTTAATAGAAGTTCGCGCGTGGGAATTCAAGAAATGGTCAAATTGGCCGGACTGAGGTTGGGTGAACTTGATACTGAACACATCTCCTGGGTGATAGGACCTCGCCTCAACGCGACTGGCAGGATGAACAACGCACTGGCCAGTTACCAGCTACTCACTACTCAATCTCAGGAGGAGGCTCGTCTCCTGGCTTTGGAACTGGAAGAAAAGAATGCCGAGAGGCAAAAGCTAACCAGCGAAGTATTGAGCCGAGCTAGAGAAAGGCTAGCCAGTAGAATACACCTGCCATTGCTCATAGAAGCCGACGAAAGCTACTCCGTGGGGGTTATCGGGCCTGTGGCTGGCAAGCTGGCGGATGAATTGTATAAGCCCACTATCATCATCAGCGTGGGTCCAGAACTATGTCAAGGTAGCTGTCGTAGCATACCTGAGTTCGATGTGGCTTCTGCCCTGGCAGAATGCCGTGATGTGCTTACCACCTTTGGTGGCCATCCCATGGCGGCTGGCTTCACCGTGCCTCGGCAGAATCTGGCTCAATTAGAGAAAAGGCTTATGAGCATGGCTACGGAGCGGCTTGGTCATCTTGACCTTTACCCCGAACTGGTGGTTGATGCTGAGCTTCCCTTGTCTACTTTTACGGGAGAGACCTTCAACCTTATGCAGAGACTAAGCCCTTTTGGCCGGAGCAACCCGCAGCCGAGTTTTCTCACTCGACAGGTTGAAGTGGTTGAGTGTCGCAACTTCGGCAACCATGGTGAGTGGCTGAGGCTAAAACTCAAACAAGGAAACATAATCTGGCAGGCTGTCTGTTTTGAGCCGCAAAGAGCAAGAGAAGAAGTCCCGTGCCATATAGATATTGTGTACAACCTGCAAACGAGGCGCTGGAATGGTGAGGATGTGTTGAGCCTTAGTCTTCGCGATTTTGCCCCCAGCCAGGGCTGTTAGCGAGGAGCCCCGACTTTCAAGCACAGAGCCAAAGTCCGAAGTAAGACCTTTGATTGTCACAGAAGGAAAGTCTCAAAGACTGTTCGTCTGGGGCTCAGAATAGGGTTGATGTTGAAACCTGCGCATCCTGATAATAAGCCAGGGCAAAAACACCGCCACTATACCCAAGTCAAGGACTTGGGCATGATGAAGACCCCAGAGCAGTGGTTCGCCAATACGAAAGAACCTGATGGCAAAATCGCCGGCGGCGAAAAGGGAGAAACAGAAGAAGGCAAGACAGCCTTCCGGCCTAAACTTGTCCCGAAGCCGCCACACTATGGCAAATACTATCAAACCCCATAATAAATGATAGAGCTGAGAGGGGTAGATAGGCACCCCTGTATACTGCGTGGGGAGCAGATACCAGTCCTGAGGTGGAGTGCTGGGCGGGCGGGGTGCATAGGTCACAGCCCCCGGGAAATACTGAAAAGGGCTAAGCTTGCCAGAGCAGCAGCCGTTCAGGGTGCAGCCTATTCTGCCTATGGCCAGAGCCAAAGGCATCCCAACAGCTACGGCATCCCCTATGCTAAGTAAGGTGGAGAAGCGCATTTTCGTTGCCCACATATAGATCAACGCTGCCACAATGACGCCAACAATCATCCCGTTTTGACCAAGGCCAGCAAAGCCGATAACCTGTAGGGGATTCGCCACAAAATACTCCCAGTCATAGAC
>JBKHJJ010000086.1:0-6255 GCA_046538185.1 Dehalococcoidia bacterium | reverse complement strand
CAACACACTGAAGGGTACGGCAATCGATATAGACCGGAAATAGCCTCGGCTGGGGAATATTGTAGGCGGCCTCTCGGGTCCCGCTATCAAGCCTGTCGCTCTTTACATGGTGTTCGAGACAGCCAGAGTGACGCATGTCCCCTTGATAGGATGCGGGGGCGTTACCAGTGCCGAGGATGCCCTGGAGTTCATCATGGCTGGAGCCAGTGCTGTACAAATTGGCACCGCCAGTCTGACCAGCCCGCGGATTCCTCTCAGTGTACTTGAGGGGATAGAGAGTTTTATGAGGGAAGACGGGACCCGGGATCTAACTGAGCTCATTGGCATTGCCCTATTCTAGTTCCAGGGGGCCCTTCGCTCTCTTGTCCTGAGCAAGCCCAAGAACCTGATCCCGCCCAGAAGAAGGAGTAAGCTCTACTGGCAGGTTTCTGGTGCTCAGGACAGCCACCGCCGACGGTCCTTCGCAAAGCTCAAGACCACTCCTGCGATTCTCCGCCTGTCGGATTGCTTCAGCCTCCTCAGAATTACATTACCAAACGCTCTCGCTGTGTAGTATTGACACTGAGTATGCCGCCATACTATTTACTTTTCTCTGACCCACCAACCTTGCCCAGAAGGGGAGCCAGTAAATCCATGGGCAAAGGAAACAGAATGACGTTGCTTCTCTCGGTGGCAATGCCTGACAATGTCTGCAAATACCGGAGCTGCAAAGCCGAGGGCTGACTGGAAATAACTTGAGCAGCCTGGGCTAATTTCTCTGCCGCCTGGTATTCACCCTCGGCATGAACCACCTTGGCCCTTCTCTCTCGCTCAGCCTCAGCTTGAGCTGCCATAGCTCTCTGCATTGTCTGCGGCAGTTGCACATCCTTAACCTCCACCATGCTCACTTTTATACCCCAGGGATTAGTTCCTTCATCAACCACCGTCTGTATCTTCTCGTTGAGCCTGTCCCGCTGGCCTAACAACTCATCCAGCGTAGATTGTCCGACAACATTTCTTAAGGTGGTAGCGGCAAGCAACGAGGTTGCCTTGATATAGTCGAGCACCTTGAGAATAGCTTCTCCGGCATCGACCACCCGAAAGTAGATTACGGCGTCAACCCTGACAGTAACATTGTCCAAGGTGATGCACTCTTGCTGGGGAACATCCATGGTGATTACCCGAAGGTCGATTTTGCGCATATTCTCAATAAAAGGTATAATCAACACCAGACCCGGTCCTCTAAGGCCCACAAACCTACCCAGTCGGAAAACGCCCCCTCTTTCATACTCTCTAACGATCTTGATAGCTGCCGACAAAAGTATTATCACTACTACGGCAATAATAAAATAAACAAGCCAGTTCATTTTCCCTCCTGTTCTCTAGTTTTTCTGGTCACCCACAATTTCAGTCCTTCAACTCTGGTTATTATCACCTCCTCTCCAGATTCTATGGCGCTACCTTCAGCTATAGCTGTCCATATCTCTCCCTCGGCCAGGACCGTGCCCTTGGGATCGAGGTTCGTTCGCACCACAGCTTCCTTTCCTACCATTTCTTCTATACCAGCAGATAGTTTCCGCTTCTGCCCTTTCACGATGGCATAAACAACGAAGGCGACAAAGACAGTGCCTAAGACTATGGCGGTAATAATTGGGCCGTTCATTTCAACAGCGAACATATAGGGTTCCAAACGTATTGCTTTTCTATTGCTCTAGTTTTTTTGCCACCCGTAATTTCAGTTCTTCCACTTTGGTTATTATCAGTTCTTCACCCGGCGCTGCTCTGCCGTGGTCCAATATTGCCGTCCATAATTCTCCTTGAGCAGCAACTGTCCCCGTAGGATCGAGAGGAGTCTTGGCTATGGCTATTCTCCCAATCATTCCTTCAGCCCCGGTAGCCTTGCGCCGCCTTTGTCCGCGGACAATGGCCCCGACGACAAAGACAGCAAAAGCTGTGATGCCGGCCGTAACCCCAGCAATTAGACCTCTATTCACCTCTATTCCCGGGCTGTGGCTGAATAATATCAACGAGCCTGCGACCAGCGCAATCACACCTCCGGCGGTCAGCAGCCCAAAACTGGTGGTGAAGTACTCGGCGATAAAAAGTCCCACGGCAAGTAGAATAAGCGCTATGCCTCCCCAGTAAGCGTCAAGCACACCGAGGGAATAGAATGCCAAAAACAGGCTGATGCCACCCGCCACTCCCGGAAAGACCAGCCCCGGGTTGGAAATCTCGACAATCAGTCCTATAGTAGCCAGGCTGAGAAGGATGTAGGCAATGTTGGGGTCGCTGATCGCCTGGAGGAACCTCTCAATGTCATTCATTTCGTTTCTGGTTGTACCATAGTCCGCAGTATCTATGGCAACTTCGTCGCCATTAGCCAAAGTAACCTCCCAGCCGTTGATTTGGGCAAGGAGGTCTGCCAGACTCTCTGCTCGCAGGTCAATAAGATTGGATTCCAGGGCCTCGGCATCGGTGAACGATTTGCTCTCCGTTACCGCCAGCCTCGCTTCTTCGATATTGCGACCACGCTCTTCGGCAATTGTCTCCATCCACTTGGCTGAAAACTCCACTATTTTTTGCATCTGGTCTTCCGGTATTTCTTCTCCACCAGCAGATACAGGATGGGCGGCCCCGATAGTCGTGCCCGGTGTCATAGCTGCTACATGACCAGATAGAGTAATGAAGGTTCCCGCTGAGGCAGCCCAGGCATTTACCGGTGAAACGTAGACTACGATAGGCACCTTGGCATTCATGATTCTGCTGACTATCCTGTCGGTGGAATCCAGAAGCCCTCCTGGCGTATTCAGTTCAATGACACAGACACCAGCATTGGCATCCTCGGCTTGCCCGATGCCCCTGTCAACGTAGTCGGCCACGACAGGCACAATCGTGCCGTCAACACTAAGGACTTCCACAGTAGTGGAGCTGGCGCTCGCGCTCAAGCCGCCTGCCAAGTTTGCAGCTATGGATAGCACAAGCAAACCAAGGAACAAGAACCTGAACGAAACTCTACGCATCGCGCATCAACCTCGGGTTAATTATAGACTAAGCAATCGAAAGCAACAAACTACCGAACTAATCGTTGAAGCTGGGCATAGCTTAGTGTAGAATAGCTGAGGATGAAAAACCAGAGATGTAAGGGAATGCAAGACCTGCTTGACCAGGACATGCTGCGTTTTCGCCGCATCGAAGATATCTTCCGGGCTTGCTGTGGCGACTGGGGCTATCGGGAGGTGAGGACGCCAACTCTGGAATATCTCCACTTGTTTACAGCTACAGGAACCCTGACGCCCAGCATGCTAAGCAAGGTATATTCTTTTCTTGATTGGGATGGCTGGAGTGGTGAGCGAGTCGTACTAAGGCCGGACGGCACCATCCCTGTAGCCCGGCTCTATATAGATAATTCAAGTGGACAAGGACTGGCCAGGCTTTTCTATGTGACCAATATCTTCGCTTTTGAGGGAACCGGAAGAGAGAACAGAGAACGGTGGCAGTGTGGTGCTGAGTTCTTCGGTGGCGCGAAGTTTGCTCCGGATCTGGAGATAGTTCTGCTGGCCAGCGAAGTTATTCGCAAACTCGGTCTCGACAATGTCACACTGCAATTGTCCCATGCCGGCCTGGTAAAGGCATTGCTCAAAGAGCTTAAGCTCAGCTCCGGTGAGGAAGCCAGGATGACCAGTCGCATTCTGGAGGGAGACTGGGGAGTATTGACCAAAGCAAAAACGGCAGACTCCGAAATCAACAGGCTCATGGCTTTACTCCTCGACCTAAAGGGGAAATCGAGCAAATTTCTACATAACGTACGAGCTTCACTCCCCGGCGCTTCGCAGGATTTCAAAGACAGTCTGAACGATTTCATAAACGTCGCCTCATTACTGGACGACCTGGATTGCAGCTACGAAATTGATATCACAGCGATACACGGTTTTGAATACTACACCGGAACCTGTTTTCAATTCCTGTCCGCTGGGGAAAAGATAGGTGGAGGAGGAAGGTATGACAAGCTTGTCCCTCTGATGAATGGAGAGGACATCCCTGCCTGCGGATTTGCACTGTACATTGACCCAATGATGAAATTGCTCCCGGTGGAGAAAGAAAAAAGGAGCGAATGCGGAATTTTGGTTCAGAGTAAGGAGTCATCTCTAGAAACAGTACGAACGTGCTTCGCCCTGGCCGAATCGCTTCGTGACGGCGGATACGCGGTAGAACTCGACTTCGCCGGCCAAGAACAGCCTGATTACCGGTGGCTCGTCCAGGTTTCCGAAAAAGGGGCACCTCTGTTTGCGCTCACTGATCGCCTGCAAAACCGACCCCGATACACCGGGGCTTCTACGCAAGAAATTCTCAGGGTGTTGAGTGAGGAATAAGAGAGTTTGCTTAGCGGTCCGTTCCCTTCTCAGCATTCAGCTGGGCCCACGCCGCAGCATTGCGGAAGTGCAAGCTAGCCTGATTCTGAGTACAGCCATGTTTCGACTAGCTCGCCACGACAGGTCGGTAATCAACTAGAGATGAGAGATAGCCAGGCCGTCCAGATGAAGCTCGCCCTACCTAAGGGCAGGTTCCTGTCGCCTACAGCTAAGCTCCTTGCCGATATAGACCTGGGATTCCAAGACTATAACGACAAAACCAAACAATATCGTCTTCGCTCGGCAAGGTTTCCCGGTCTTTCCGCCAAAATACTTCAGGAGAAAGACATTTCCGTACAGGTGGCTGTAGGCAATTACGACCTGGGCATCTGCGGTTTGGACTGGATTGAAGAGTTCCTGGTGAAATATCCGGCCGGAGCTCTGGTGAAGATAGCTGGTCTGAATTACGGCGAAGGCAGCATAGACGTAGTCGCCAGTGCTGAAACCGACATTGCCAATCTCAGCGAGATATCGGACGGGAGAAATGATTGTCGCATTGTAAGTGAATACCCCAATCTAAGTGAGGCCTTTGCCTTGAATCTCAGAATGAGAAGGTTCAGGATTTTCCCCGTGTGGGGAGCTGCTGAAGCTTACCCTCCAGAAAATGCTGACCTGGCAGTGCTCTGGCACAAGAATGCAGCGGACCTGGCTTCTCAGGGCCTGATACCTCTTAAACGGTTACTGCCCGTTACTGCCCACTTAATAGCTAACCGAGAGAGTCTGGAGAACAAGGATTTGAGCCAGTTGCTAACGCGCTTCACATCTAAGACTGCCACCGAACCACCGGGTCCGTCAGAGAGTGAGCCTAATACTCCCCAAGAAGCAAGAGATCCTCTTCGCTCACGGCAGGCGAAGGAAATCAACCTCGCTCTGCCCGATGGCCATCAGCAAGTACCTACTGCGCAATTTTTGAAGCGAACCGGTCTTGTTATTCAGGGGTATTCTGAACAAGAGCTGGCCCGGCGCCCTCATACTGATTTGGACTGGCTTGGCATCAAGGCAATCAGGCCCCAGGATATGCCTCTGCAGGTGGCTAACGGGAATTTCGATTTAGGCATCACCGGCGAGGACTGGCTGCAGGAACATCTCTCCCGCTTCCCTTCGAGCCCTGTGAAGAAGTTATTTTCTTTCGACTTTGGCACCGTTAAGATGGTCGCTGCAGTCGGTCGGGAAATGCCGGTTACCAACATTGACGAATTGAGGACACATGTCCAGAGGTATCCTGGCTTCATCAGGTCTCCTCTGAAAGTCGCCTCGGAATACATAAATATTGCCGACAAATATCTTCGGGACAATCACATTAGCCCATATAAGCTGATTCCGACCTGGGGGGCGAGCGAGGCTTTCCTGCCCGAGGATGCCGATATGCTCATCGACAATGTCCAGACAGGGAAGACCATCGAGCAGCATGAGCTGAAGATCATCGATGTGCTCTTTCGGTCTTCGGCTTGTCTGATTGCGAACTCCAATGCAATCGCAGCAACTTCCCACAAGAAGGAGAAACTGAAGTTCCTTACAGAGAATCTGCGAGCGGGGCTATCATGACAGGGATTGCTCTTGACTGTCTCGAATCCGGAAGGTCAGGTTGAGGCAATCCCCTTCGCAGGTACAGTTACCGTGAAAAGAGTCAAAGGATTCGATAAGGCCAGCCGGCTACTGACCAGGACAAGCTTGTGGGAACACGGTACTGCGCCGCCGGGACTGGCAGCACAGACAAGGCAAGTCTTTGGCCAGGAGCTTTCGGTCCAGGAGGTAGTCAACCGCATCATCGGCCAGGTTCGAGACCAGGGTGATAAGGCCCTCTTTGAGTACGCCGAAAAACTGGACGGAGTTCGCTTGGATTCGCTGGAAACAGATAGACAGGAAG
>JBKHJJ010000085.1:0-6265 GCA_046538185.1 Dehalococcoidia bacterium | reverse complement strand
ACTCTGCAATAAATGGCTGCAGTTTTCATCTCTTACCTTCCTCCTTTTGGCTCTCTGATTATTGCTTGTTAGGCTATGTGCTCTTTATCCTTGCATTTTCACCTCCCTTGGCATCGGCCCTCTTCCAAGGGGCGGCGCCTTATCACCAACCTTCGCTCCGGGCGGCCATGCCCACGCACAAGCGCTACCGGGGAAGAATTGCCCACATTCAATCTCATACGTCGTCTTCTTGTTACTAATTCGCTATTTGCAGGGTAAGCTAGTTATCAGGCATTTCAGGTTCTTCTTCAGGGTTCCATCCCCTTTCCTTCGCCCAACTCATAACCGCCTCAAGGTGCCGGGGAAGAATATTGCGGTTCCCAAGCAAGCTCACCAAATCCTCGCAGTTCTCGCCCGGATCCAAGTGAATTATCGGTCGTCCTATAGAGTCCCAAAACTCTATAAGCCCGTCCGTCCGGGGATCACGTTTTCCCGGGGCCTCCACGGGCAAACTCCCCAAACTTGCCGCATTTTCGTAGCTCGAGGGGAGTTTTGGGAGTTTGTCCGGACCCTTCTTTATATTGGTATTATTTTCGTCTTTTCCATTACACGCGAGGGGTAGAGTAAACTCCCCAAACTCCCTTTTAGCTACAAAATCGGGGTGGTTTTGGGGAGTTTCATGCTTAAAGCTATAATCGCCTGTTTTAGGCCCGGCGGGCTTAACTATCCAGCCAATGCCATGTTTCTTTCCTTCCCCTTTCTCGATAATGTAGCCGTTTGAGAACCTCACCCCTTCCCGTCTCGACAAGGCTTTCCCGAGCTTCCGGCTAAATCCCTTGTCCTCTACATTGCCGAGGCCATCGGGAATATAATTGGCAAAGCCCGAGTCATCCTTTGCTAGGCTAATGACTTCAGCCAGACGAACCTCTTTGGCTCCAAAAGATTGATACCAGAGTTCCATGAATATCTCCCATGCCGGCGTCTCGGCGTCCATACTGACATACATTTCCTGTAGATTCGTAAGGAATCCGGTTATGCCGGCATATTCGAGTATGCCGCCAATGACTTCGCACCATCTCGGGAAGCTGCCGATAATGATAGGGTCCTGTGGCGTTGGCTTGCCTGCCACTACCCAGGCCCGGGCCAGGGTTAAAACAGCCCCGAGTATTTCGCCACGTCGTTCCTTCAGCCAGGGAATGAGGTACGGGTGCAAGAATGTGTCCGGGGGACGGAGCCATGGCTGCGCTTCCTGGGCGTCTAGTCTTACCCTATAAGCACGGCGGGGTAAGTCTCCCTTCAGTTTGAGGTTATTCCCATTCGCCATCCAGCACACCGTGTTGGGGATCAAAGCATCTTCACTGTGGCCCAGCACCCGGTCTTTCCAGGTTGGAGTGGTCAAAGCTGTGGCGAGGCTTGGCGAATATAGCTCACCGTCAACGTTGTCTATGATAGCAACCGTGTAGCCCTTCAATAGAGTGCTGGTAATATTCTTTCGCCACTCTTCGTCATTCCTGTGGCCGCCCATTGTGCCGCCCTCTGTGCCTGTGGCGATGACTGCCGCTGCATGGCATAGCATAGTGGCCCCTGTGCCCTGCTGCGGCTTGTCAAAAACGGCAAGGGGCACAAGGTCATCAATCAGTGGCCGCACAACGGGGGTGATCAGCGCCGCAACGGCGTTTGCCCGGCTTCCCACGGAGTCAAACGGAAAATCCCAGAGCACTTCCTTAATCAGCGCCACGGCGCCCTCCACGTCATCCTTGGTTGGGCTCTCCGGTATATCGCGCATGTTTGTATCGCCGTGGTAATAGAAGCCGGTCTCCGCATCATACCCGTGCATTGTGACAATACTTCCATCCTTCCGGATAATCGGAGTCGGCGTAATGGCCAGCAGGCAAGGAAACTCCCACCTTTTCAGGGTCAAAATGTCTTGCACAACGTCTAATGGCGGCGACAGACCGGTTATCACCGTTTCACCCTGCACATTCGCCTTGATATTCACGAAGTTAGCAATCCGGGTTAGCATGCCGCGGAAAGCACCTTCCCCTAGCAAATCGATGTAAGGACTGTGCTTTTCGTCAAAGCAAACTCGAACCAGGTAGCTGCCCCGCTGGAATATCTCCGGGTTCGCTTTGTTGTTCTCGTACAAAATATGTAACGTATCGCCGGTCTTATCCCGCAGTTGGCGATTGTTACAGACTACTTCAGGCAACTCTTGATTTGTCATTGGCTACTTCTTGCCAAGTATTTGATTGCTTCCTTGAAGTCCATATTGTGATAGTGCATCGTGAAATTGATGACATCGCCGCCGATATTACAGGAATAGCACCACCACCTCTGATTATCCGGATAAATCATCAGGCTCGGATCGCTGTCATGGTGAAAAGGGCAAAGCCCTTTGAAGTTGCGACCAGCCTTGTGAAGGTCCACGTACTGGCTGATAACGTCCACGACGTCATAGCGCGCTTTGACATCGCTTGCCCGTGGCAGCCAGCCACCGCCTTTTTGGGACCGGCGTTTCGACCTGGAATCCCACTTACTCCCGGGCGATTTCGTGTGGGCTATGTTGATTGCCAGCTTTATTGCCGCGGCATAGTCCTTCCAGTAATGCTCCGCAGGATCGTGGTATTGCCGGCAGACTGAGGCTTGGACATCTGCTGTCCTCAACTCGCGCCGGAGCTGGGGGAGGTTGAACTTCGACAGCACATACCCGACGTCGTCGGCGTCAAACACGTTGTGGGTTGACTCTTGCCGTCGTTTTGCTTTATCATGGTTTATAAGCGTACATTTCAGCATTTGTATACACCTTCCTTGCTCGGCCCCGGTTTGCCCCGGGGCTTCTTCGTTATGCTGGCGCCCGCTTGACCCGGACCAGGCTTTCAGATTTGCTCTCTAATTGTTGCTGCTCATTTGGTTTTTACCTCCACTACTAATTTCTGCCAGAATCGTTTCCAAGCCTGCTTCTGCGTGAGTGATGTAGGGCCGGGCAATATTTCCACTCGTACTTGAATCTTGGTGAGCGGTCTTCCCGGTTCCACTCGTTGCACTGACCCCTCATTCCTTGACATCGGATTCTTCCGCCACTTTCCTGAATCTTACGAATGCTCCTCCAAAATCATTGAAAAGATACTCGACCCGATAGAGGTCAATGAATTCCTTAACGGAGAGTTTGTGCCTTCGTGCTTCCCGCTCGACAATAGCTCTGGGCAAGGTTGCTTCCAGTGACGAGCCAGCTCCGACGGCTCTCATCTTATAGGCTTTCGCGTATGCGTCCTCGACTATTTCAGCAATGACATTGCGTTTATCTGGAACCGACGTGTTACCACTCATTGTGCTACAATTGTATGGAATTGCGGTTGACTTCTTGGCAAATTCGTAGCTGGAGGATTTGACAAAGTTGACAACGACAAGAATCCAGAATATTGACTTGAGTTTCGGAGACCTGTTGAGGCACTACCGACGACGCGTAAGCCTCACCCAGCGGCAGCTCTATGATCTGCTTGAAGACTCCGGTTGTGATTATCGGGAAAAGCATGGCGCGTCTCTAATCTCAAGATACGAAACGGGCCAACGTAAGCCTCCCAAGGATACGGTTGACAGCTTTGAGCGCATACTAGGTGTGCCAGGTAACTTGTTGCTCAAGGCTGCTGGTTATATTTCAGTCACTCCCGCGCCCGACACCAAACAAGAGTTGGGTGAGAAGACCTTACACGAACAGCGGGCTAGAGAAAAAAGGAGACTCATAGCGCCAATTCTGAAGTGGCGACGAGAACTCACGACTTTCTCTCCCGTTCAGTTGTTGCAGGACTGGATGGGTAAGGCCCACGAAGATGCCGTCACTCAGTGGTACTACGACAAAGACGTGGCGATGCTTTACCAAGAAGCAGGAGAACGAGATGGCGAACCGCTAGATTCGGAACCTCTCGCTCAGGCGCAGAGTGAGTCCCTACTCCCGTTGCTGAAGCAGCGATTTCCGGACTCTGAGGTGTGGGATGCCGCCAGCACTTGGTCCGAGCGGAAGACTCTATATATCCGGGCCTTTCATCAGATGCTCAAAGAGATCGAAGATGTTGTAGTCCGTGAACTGGCTACTTTCATTGACGTGTTTGCCGAGAAAGGAATTGAAGACGCTGATTGGATTGCCTGCGCAGCATTTCCAGGATTTGAGAAGAGATGCAGATTTGAGAGGCTATTGACGGTTCTTGTTGCCTGCGATGCGTTGGCATTGGGAATCACCAAGCGTCCGAGCAAGCCGTACCAGGCAGAACTGGTCCCGGCTCTGAGAGACCTGCGACTCAGAACTGACGTGGAGCTATCAGCAGTGACGAATATTCCTGCAAAGGGTGGATGGGTAAGTGGTATCGTCGAAGTCTGGGAGCAAGCGCCGGAGCGAGCGCTTGATATCACGAGTGCGTTCCTGGATCGCCTGGCCGAACTGCAGTCCGCTGAGGAGCCAATAGCAAGGGCTGTGAAGCAGTTGGAAAGCGAGATCTGAATGCTGGCTTGGCTGACGAGGCCCTGCTAACCCGAACTGAATCCTTAACAGGCTAAGTGCTTTGCGCGATAGCATAAATGTAGATATGGAGATATCCACGGGTTAGATGCAACGCGTGGCTGGTTCAATCCAGGGGGCAGAAGCCTCTCTCGGGTGTTCATTAGAGCACATGGCCAGCGAACGTGCATTTGTCCCAGCACATGGATAGTCTGTATTCAATGCATTGTTGCCGGACGAGCCCCCTGAGCGACACCCGCGGCTCCGGCGCTGAGTCACTCGTACGGACCTCTATGTCATGTAGAGCGGCCTCTCAAATCCCCGAGTGTTCGGCTTCGCTCTTTAGATCTGCCTTTCCCAAGTTATCTGCCTTGACTACAAACTCCGGCCAATTCAGCACTGTGTAGCCTTTCCATTCCAGACACTTGATAGCCTGGTCAACTGTCATCCGGCGCCTCCGCGCTATCCCGGACACGTTTACGAGCTTCGTATCATTGAGGCTGACTGCAACCCTTACATCCTCAAAGGGCTCCTCCCTGAAGACTGACGTAACTGCATGTTTCCAGTTAGGTTTCCGTCCGCTGGAGAGGAATACCAGGCCGTAGATGCCGAGGGCGGGGAGCCTCATCAAGCTGGCATTGGCCTTGGCTTGCCTCTCATCACTCAGCATCCGGTTCCGCTCCACGTTGAGATAGGCTACCCAGTTGTCGATGGAGACGGCCGTGAACGCCCTGTGGAGACGATCGTCCAAGCCATCCAGCTCTGAAAGCAGCATCCTCGCGCCAATCTCCATGTCATCGAGCCTGCGCAGCACCCCTGCAGCTACCTCTTCCAGCAGTTTCACTCGCTTCCCTCCACTCGTGCAAGAAGAGCTTCGGTCTCAGCGGTTATCTTCCTGCTCCTGGCGAGTTTCTCACTGGCCTGGTTGACGGTCTGGCCAGCCTCAAGGGCCCTGGTGTATACCTGATCAATAAGGGACATTGCCTCCTTCAACTGGCCTAACGCGGTTTCACCGGTCTGGCTGATAACATCGATGGAACCGGCAGCTACCTCCTCAATCAGTCCGCGCGCCTCCTTGAGCTTGCCTGACCAGGTTATGCCCACTTGCTCTATGGAATCAGAGCCTGCCTGCGCTACCCTGGTGATTTGTTCAACACTCGCCTGGCCTACCTTCCCGATCTCCTGGACACCGGACACCCGTAGGGCCCTGATGGATGCCGTCAGCTCTGCCTGCTGTTCGGCCAATGTCTTCACAGCGGCTTTGGCCTTTCTGACGTCGACCTGTAGTCGTTGCTGCTCTTCCTTCTTCGCCGCAATGACATCGTCAACGGTCTTGTAGCGGGAAAGGCACTTCTCCAGGTCGGCAACTCCGCCGGCCTTGGCCAGAGCATTGTTCCATGAGACTATCTGTTCCGGCCTGATTCCCTGCTTGCCCAATGATTGAATGCCATTGATAGCTCTCCGCAGACCCTCGTGCTTTGCTTTGCACGCTTCTACTTCAGCGCTCCGCTTTTCAGCCTCCAGCCCCGCCGCCTCGGTGGCTGCCGACAGCTGCTGGAGTTCTTGCTCAAAGCCGATCTTAGCATCGTAGTCCTTGAGGTCGGCGAAGAAGGCGTCAACCGCTTTACGGGGCTTGAGGCCGCGCTTACTCCCGATTTCACTGATCGTGGTGTGCAGAGCTTCGAGCCTGTCCCTGCCGAAGCCTGACTTCTCCACTACTCTGATTCTCTCCAAGAGAGCGCCCTTCTCGAGAACATCGCACTCAAGCGCTTCGGTCTTCTTCTTCAGCGCGCCCTG
>JBKHJJ010000084.1:0-6278 GCA_046538185.1 Dehalococcoidia bacterium | reverse complement strand
TTCATGACCCTCTGCGGATAGTTGATGGCCAGCTCCTGGGCAATCATGCCGCCCATGGAAAGGCCCATAATATGGGCTTTCTCAATCCCTAAAACGTCCATGAGCTTTGCCGTATCGTCGGCCATCATCCCGGTGGAATAAGGGCCCGGCGGTTTGTCCGACCTGCCGGCCCCTCGATTATCAAAGGTAACTACCCGGTAATACCTCTTGAAGAAACGTAGCTGGGGCACCCAGCCGATCCGGCCGGCGCTGAACCCCATTATCATCACCAGGGGTTCGCCGTCTCCCGCCACCCGATAGTTGATGTTAATACCGTTAACGCTGGCCAGTGGCATGATTGGATTCCCTTCCTCCCTCGTTTTGCCACAAGTATATACCAGGCGACTTAGCGAATGGCCCACACAACACATATCACACAGAGCGTTTAATGCCCTTTCCCGGGCCTTTCAGGCCCCTTTCAGCGCGAATCTGAGCCCACATGCGCCCCAATAATCAGGCCCACTGCGAATCGGGCATCATGTGCGCAAAAAACTGGAGCCTTCGTATCGGCATTTCCCAACAGACCGGGAGGGAGAGTATAATTGGGCGGATACATGTTGAGATCCTACAGAGGCAGGGACAGCAAGTATAGACAGGTGGTGCGAGACCGAAAAACACCGGTGAATCCTCTCGGGCAGAAGGCGTTTGGACCCCGGGTACCTGGCTCCGTTTGTTCCCGAAACGCCTCGGAGGGCCTCCGGTGAATCGAGCATTATGGAACCGTTGAGCAAGGTTGAAAAGACGCCCCTAATCTTCGTACCCGGCATCATGGGTTCAAGGCTGTTCAAGAAGGGCAGCAGTGAACCGGTCTGGCCTACCCTGGGATGGTGGGACAAAGGACGTTTCAAACCCACATCCTTAAGGGCCGTGGCATCTATTGCCGACAAGGAAACGTCCCAGAATGTGCCTCTCTTTCCTGTGGTATACAGCGAATTGCTGCGCCATCTCGAGAACATGGGATATGTTCTGGGGCTGAATTTCTGGATATTTCCGTATGACTGGACTCAAAGTAACCGGAGGTCGGGACAGAAGCTGGCACAATTCATCGAGGATATACTCTCAATCTATCCACAGCAGCACCGGGTCGATGTCGTCAGCCATTCCATGGGCGGACTGGTTACCCGTGCGGCAGCGAAGTTGTATTCAGCGCCGATCCGCCGCACGGTCTACATTACATCACCCCATTTCGGCTCACCCAAGGTCTTCTTCCTTCTCCATCCGAAAATGAAGTTCTCCGTATTCGGGGGTTTCTTCAAAAACATAATCGGCGACCTGGCCTGGAGATGGTATTTGCACCGCCTGGTGGATACCGAGAACATCAGCCTGGAAAGACAAATCAAGCGTCTGGCTTGCCAGCTGGACTCTGTATTTGAGCTATTGCCGGATAGATTCTATTTCGAGGGCAATCATCTGGTAGCGGTTAAGGACGACAGCAAAGTTGATTGCCCCATTTGCGGCCTGGAGTCGACATACTACAGCGGCCTGTGCAGGTTCCCGTCTTCCCAGCTCCAGGATAGAGTGAGGGAGGCTATGGCGTTCAAGGAAGAACTGGGAATGGCACTTCCCGGACATGAAAATCTGTTGATATACTCGGATTCGGAGGTAACGGTTGACCAAATGGTCTGTCCGGCACGGGTCCAGTGGCCCTTCGGACGGTACAAAGATGACGGACAAAAGGGAGACTCGATAGTGCCCGTTAATAGCGCTACTCTGAACAACCCGGTCGATGCAAAGAAAGTACCGGGAACGCACGTCGGTGTTCCGAATAGCCCGGAAACCAGCCTCCTGATAGAAGAGTTTCTGGGCAAACCATAGTTAGCTACCGCCGGCAACACCCTTGAGGCTCCCACATCCCCACACATACCACCCACCAATATCCAATCCTAGGGCACGAGCGTCAATCACCTTTCTCGCACCTCTCAGGCCCCTTCCAGGCAAATTCTATCGGTATTCTGTCCGCAATCAGGCCCGTCACAATATCAGGTACTGTGTCCACCAGACCCGAACAGAAATGATCGCTCGAAACATGGACGATTGTCAGCCGCCCGACTCATTGTCAACCAACACACGCCCGCATATAATGACGCGAAGGTGAACATGACGAAACGCTACGAGCATACGCAGGTCGGATACTTCATCATTGTGGCCGTCGTAGCAACAATGGTCGCAATCGGTGTTATCCTGGCTATTGCCGATGTCAATTGGATTGCCATCGCAGTCCTGGTTCTCCTGGCTGTAGTCCTAATGCTATTTCCCAGTTTGACCGTGGTCATCCAGGGACAGGAGCTACTGGTGCAGTTCGGGCCCGGAGTGGTCCGCAAGCGGTTTCAGCTGAGTGAGATAGAATCGTGCCAGGCCGTTGAGAAGCCCTGGTACTACGGGTGGGGTATCCGGATCACTACCCAGGGGATGATGTTGAGGGTCTCGGGCTTCCACGCGGTCCACATTACCCTGAGGACGGGTAGGCAATACTTGATCGGCACCGATGTTCCACAGGAGCTTGAGGAAGCCATCCGGCAGGCCATGCGTTACCGCTAGGGATAAGCACAAGACAGGGCACCATCTCAGAGCGACACTCCCAATTCCGTCACGCTCTACCAACCGGGCCTGCTACAAATCCGGCAGTATGCCC
Organism: Dehalococcoidia bacterium; assembly: GCA_046538185.1. Taxonomy (GTDB): domain Bacteria; phylum Chloroflexota; class Dehalococcoidia; order GIF9; family AB-539-J10; genus RBG-13-51-36. The sequence continues at coordinate 3,607 of JBKHJJ010000084.1, read as the reverse complement.
CCAAGAATGGTACCTATACTGTTTATTCCCAGGCATAAGCTCCTCAAAGCCGGCGGCTTGAGCGGCATGCCTCGGTTGTCCGCTATATCATGTACAGGCATGGATCACTCCTGCACGAACTCCGGATGGTTCCTTTTCAGCCAGTCTACGACCGTAGTACGAAGCTTCTTTGCCAGACCAAGCATCTCTGCAATTTCGAGTTCAGAAACCGTTCCCACTCTCTCGTAATCAGCAATATTGCGTTTCCTCCGAAAGGCATTAAGTTGCTGAATAGTCCCGCGATCAAGCTTCATAGTAAAAGCCAGCGACCGGATAGTCCAATAGTGGTGACCTTCCTGTGCAGCCCTGTAGCCACTAGCAGCCAGCGCCACCGTGGCCACCAGCAAGGCAGCACTGTAAGCCGTGGCGAATCGTCTATCCGCACTCAGTGCACGTAGCTCGGCATCCGCTAAGTCACGGTCAGCTGCCTTCAGGAGCTCAGCAATGTCACTACTACTTGTCTCCTGCGCTCTTAACCGCCCGCTTTCCAGCCAGCTTTGCAAGCTCATCTTTGTCGCCTACGAGAAAAATCTTATCACCCTCGAGTACAGTATTGAGGAAGTGGTGTGCGCCCTTTATTTTTCGTTTGAACTCGGAAATAGGATATACTACCGGGTTGACCTCACGCCTCAGCTGCTCTTCCGCCGGAGAGAGAAGGGAAACCACTTCTTCAAACGAGATCCTCCCAACTATCATTATGTCAATATCGCTTCTTCTATCTTCATCACCGCTGGCGATTGAGCCAAATATGAAAGCAGCCTTTATCTGCCCGATAGCAGGCACCAACGCCGAGCGTAGGACGTCTACCACACCCACAGTCTTGACAATTATCCCATGCAGTTCATTGAAAAGGGGGCTCTGTCGATTTGCCTGATAATACTTCTGTTTTCCCTCCCTAGCCGAAACGAGAATGCCGATCTTCTCCAGACGTGCTAGCTCACGGCTCACATTCGTAGAATCTTCCTCCACTAAGGCGGTAAGTTGGCGCACAAAGTAGCGCTCATCCGCGTGTGTGAACAACCATCCCAACACCTTCGCCCTGAGCTTCGACCCTAGAAGGGTTCCTAGTATTCCGTCCATCATAATATCTAATTGCAGTTTTATTTACTGCTATTGCAGTATTTTACACTGCATACTCTTTCGGAGTCAATAATGGGTGCTGGATTATTGTTCAGAATGTTGAGCATGTGCTCACTAGAACGAGCGCCGCCAAAGAGTCGAGATGTGAGGATGCCGGGCAGGATGCCAACCAAGTCTACCATAATTCAAGCGGTACGCCGAAGGGGAACAATACTGGTGCTTGTGCACAGCGTGCCAATCCCATATAATCAGCCACGAGCATTCACGCACATGACATACTTCATTATCCACGCCATATTCTGGTTCTTCGGTTTCTTCCTCCTGTTCCGTATCCCGCGTTGTACGAGGAGCCACAGAAAGGGCACGGAAGAACACCTCAGCGTGTCCGTAATCATACCGGCCCGCAACGAGGCAGACTCACTCCCCGTTCTGCTGGCATCCCTGCGCAACGGCGATTTCGTACCCGATGAAATCATCGTGGTTGCCGATCAATGCGACGACGGGACCGGGGAAGTCGCCCAGGGAGAAGGAGTGACGGTCATCGATTCGGAGCCCCGGCCGGAGGGCTGGGTCGGGAAGCCCTGGGCATGCTATCAAGGCGCCCGGGTGGCAAAGGGGGACATACTGGTCTTCCTGGACGCAGACACATGCGTTGAGAAAAACGGCCTGGGCGACATAATAGACACATACCTGGAAACGGACGGTATTCTCTCGGTGCAGCCCTATCATAGAACAAGGAGACTCTACGAACAGATTTCTATGTTCTTCAACATAATCATGATGGCCGCAATGGGGCCCTTCACAGTGCTGGGCGGCCGCATCCAGCCGATCGGATTGTTCGGCCCGTGTGTGGTCATCAGAAAGGCATACTACTTCGAAAGCGGCGGCCATGTCCCGGTGAAAGGCGAGGTAGTGGAGGACCTGGCCCTCGGAGAGAAGCTTAAGGAGCGCAACCTCCCAATTCATTGCTACGGCGGGCTGGGCACTATTTCCTTTCGTATGTATCCCAACGGCATAAGAGACCTGGTGGACGGGTGGAGCAAGGGTTTTGCCACGGGAGCCAGCAGGACCGGCATTCCCCTGCTTCTGGCGATTGTTGCATGGATCGGCAGCGGTATAAGTGCCACAGTGTGTGCAGTTGGAGCAATATCCGGCATCTCCAATACCTTCGTCGTTGGGTGGGCTTTGGCCTATCTGGCGTTTGCCGTCCAGGTCCAATGGATGGCTTCCCGGGTGGGTACATTCAAGCTCTACAGTGCGCTTCTATTCCCCGTCTCACTACTATTCTTCATTGCCGTCTTCTTTCGTTCAATCTTCCTCGTTGCTATCAGGAGGAGCGTTGTGTGGAAGGGCGTCGCAATTAGCCTGAAAGACAGGGCATAAGAGCCATGATCGTCCATTTGTCCGGTCCCTGGGCAATAGTCATCAATATCGCGGCCTGGCTGGTGATACACCTGGGTGTTTCCATGTCGATCGCGAGGATGCGTCCCGACTCCTTCGATCCGCAGTCGTGGCTCTACAGGCGGTGGACCTGGGAAAAGGGCGGGAGAATCTACAAGGCTCTGTTCAAAGTCAAGAAATGGAAGCGGCTTCTGCCCGACGGTGCCGTCGTATTCAAGGGCGGATTCAGGAAGAAGCATCTGGGGAAGGCCGATGCTCCGTACGTCAAAAGATTCATCCTGGAAACGTGCCGGGCCGAGTTCACCCACTGGATCATGTTTCTCTTTGCACTCGTCTTCTTCCTCTGGAACGACTGGTGGATTGGACTGGTCATGGTGGCTTACGGGCTTGCGGTCAATATGCCCTGCATTGTCACCCAGCGGTACAACAGGATCAGATTGCAGAGAATGTATGACAGGTACAGTCGAGGTTGAGCAGGGAACTTGCCGGATATGCGGATTCATCTGCAGGCCCCGGTATCGACTCGGTGCGGAAGCCTGTATTCCACCTCAAAGCGTGCTTGTACTACCAATTGGGCGGCGTCTGATACAATGAGATAAGAACCTTCTGCAGCCATCCCTGTGAGGAGAGCTATCGTGGAATATGATGTAGTAGTGATTGGCGCGGGACTATCCGGCCTGACCGCTGCCAGCCTGCTGGCCAAAAGAGGCCTGCACGTAGCTGTTATTGATAAGAGCTACGAGCCCGGCGGTTCCTGCGGAATCTTCAAACGAAACGGCATCACATTCGACCAGGGGGCCGCTATGCTTTACGGCTTTGGAGACAAAGGGTTCAACTCGCACCGCTTCGTCTTCAACTGCCTGGAGGAACCCATCGACGTCATCAAACACGACCTGTTGTACTGCGTGAATTTCAAGGGTAGGAGAATCAAGTTCTGGGCAGACCTCGACATGTTTGCAGAGGAACTGGCACAGGTGTTCCCCTCCGAGAAGGAAAACATAAAGAGGTTCTATCATGACCTTGAGAAAATGTACAGGCACGTCATAGCGGAGCGACCGAGCTACACCACTCCCGATGAGACGGACCC
>JBKHJJ010000083.1:0-6397 GCA_046538185.1 Dehalococcoidia bacterium | reverse complement strand
CCCGCGACCCCTTCCTTGGCAAGGAAGTATTCTACCGCTGAACTACTTCCGCTCTGATCCCATTTTAACGCGTTTGCCGGGTTAGAGCAAGTCATGCTTGGTGCCGAGGGGGAGATTTGAACTCCCACGGGCTTGCGCCCACCACCCCCTCAAGATGGCGTGTCTACCGATTCCACCACCTCGGCCTGGCAGGGGCGGCAGGATTCGAACCCACGACCTGCGGTTTTGGAGACCGCTGCTCTGACCAAACTGAGCTACGCCCCTGAAGATACACAATTATATCAAAAATACCCCTGGGGCGACTCGAACGCCCGACACGCGGTTTAGGAAACCGCTGCTCTATCCTCTGAGCTACAGGGGCACACTACTGCCGAAACCTCCGGTCAGCCAGGCTCTCTTTGAGCTTCGACGACGTTCATATTACCACAAAGGCTTGAACGGGGCAAAACGTAGCATGGGTCTGAATCAGGGATCACGGATAACACCGCAGGATGTATGCTGGCGGACCATACTCGCGCACTTCAGTCAAGGTAGTCTTTCAGTTGGCGACTCCGCCTCGGATGGCGCAGTTTGGCCAGTGTCCTCCGCTCTATTTGGCGCACCCGTTCCCTGGTCAATCCAAGTTCCTTACCCACCTCATCAAGTGTCCGGCTGCGTCCGTCACGCAGCCCGTACCTCAGCTCGATAAGGTCCCGCTCCCGCTCGGGCAACGAGCCCAGGACTTCTTTCAGCTGCTCTCTGAGGAAGTCCTGACTGGCCAGTTCATCTGGTGACGGTGCTGCCTCATCAGGGATAAACTCTTTGATTTCGGCATCTTCTTCGCCTACCGGCATGTCCAGGGACATCGGCTCTCTTGCACCTGCCTCCGCCAGTTCCTCCATTTTCTCGCTGGAAAGACTGAGCGCCTCACCCAGCTCCTCTGTTGTCGGCAGGCGTCCATACTCTTGCGATAATCGCTCTTTCGTTTTGTGTAGTCGGGTCAAGGTGTCCACCAGGCGCACCGGCAGGCGCACGGTTCGTACCTGGTCGCTAAGAGCTCTCAAGACGGCCTGACGGATCCACCAGCTGGCATAGGTACTGAACCTGTATCCTCTGCGATAGTCAAACCTTTCCACTGCATGAATCAACCCGATATTGCCCTCCTGAATGAGATCAAGAAGCGGCATGCCCTGTCCCAGGTTCTTTCTGGCCAGCATCACAACCAAACGCAGGTTTGCCTGAATCAGGTGGTCTGTTGAGCTTTCGGATTCTTGCCTTATTCGGTGGAAATGCTTAGATAAATCGGAACGCTGATCGTCCAGATACTGACGAAAGCGAGACGAAGTCAGGGCCTTCTCGAATTGGACTATCGTACTTTCACGGCCCGCTTCCCCAATTAGGTCCCACGGCATAAGCCGGCTATTGACTGATAGGGCTACTATCTGCTGCCTCACCTTCGCTGCACTCGATCCGGTAGCTCCGGCTACTGCGTCGAGAAGTCCTGAGTCAATCTGACCGTCAATTGCATCACGCAAAGCCGGATCTTGAAACCTGTCTCGTACCGGGGCCGTTGTGTCGAGTTGCAAAGACTGGCAGACCGCTTCCACCAGGCCTTCCATCTGGCGCAGATTCCTCGCTAGGGCAATTAACAGATCCGTTGGGGAAGGTGCTGGACCGTGCCGCTTGGCCCAGCCCTGCTCCACTCGGGAGAGAAACTTGCCCTCTTCTATCTTGCTGCCCAACAGTCTCTCTTGTTGGGCATCTAGCAGCGGCATTTGCCTGGACTGCAATAGGTACAGTTGCAGCGCATCTTCCCCGGGCACCACGTCTTCGGGAAGGAAAGGCATGGGGGCCTGGAACGTCATCTCGTCAGGTGCATTATCTTCTTCGGGGTCGTCATACCCGACGGTGTCCGGTTCCATGTCTGCGAACGCCGCCTCCGTTTCACCTCTATTTCGTGGCACCATAGTTACTCACCTCTCAACCATAAACTCAAAACGGACAGGTGCCGGAAGGACAGCCACCGGAATACTCTGATTCGGCTGTCAGGAAATGAGGTGCTTCTCTGGGCTCTTTCCTTTTACCGCCCGCCAGATTGAGTACCTGGTCCCTCTTGGTACCATATCGATACACGGTAATCCCCTTGCAGCCGAGCTGATGTGCCAGAGAGTAAACCTGGCTGACGTCCTCAACCGTGGCTTCGGCCGGGAGGTTAACTGTCTTGGACACCGAGTTGTCAACGTGTTTCTGAAAGGCAGCCTGCATCCTGACGTGCCAATGTGGAGCTATATCCCAATCCGTCACGAAAACGCGCCGGATTTCCGCCGGGATTTCATCAATGTCCTTCACAGTGCCCCGTTCGGCGACCCGTTCCATCAACTCCTGTGAATAGAAACCGCCGTCGCGGGCAACTTGCTCAAACAGGGGATTTGCCTCCAGCAGCTGAGCGCCCTCCATGACGTTTCGCACAAACGACAGAGCGAATATAGGTTCAATACCGCTTGAACAACCGGCCAGGATGCTGATAGTGCCGGTCGGTGCCACAGAGAGCACAGATGCGTTTCTCAGCCTCGGTTTACCCGGTTGATCGTGGATGCTGCCCTCAAAGTTGGGAAACGGGCCGCGCTCTATGGCTAGGTCTTGGGAAGCCCTATAAGCCTCTGCGTGAATGAAGCTCATTATGCTCTCGGCCATCTCCAGCGCTTCTTCTGAATCGTAGGGAATACCCAGCCTGGTCAGGGCATCAGCAAAACCCATGACGCCCAGCCCAATTTTGCGGTTACCTCGGGTGATTTTCTCTATCTCGGCAATCGGAAATTTAGTGGCCTCGATGACATCGTCAAGAAAACGTACAGCTATGCTAACTAGCCGACCCAGTTTTTCCCGGTCTATCTTACCGTCTGTCACCATACGCGACAGGTTGATGGAGCCAAGATTACAGCTCTCATAGGGAAGCAGCGGTAGTTCTCCGCACGGGTTGGTAGCTTCCATCTGACCTATCTGTGGAGTAGGATTATCACTGGCTATTCTGTCGAGAAAAAGCATGCCGGGGTCGCCTGTTCTCCAGGCCTGGTTTGTTATTGCGTCAAAAAGCGTGTCTGCCTGGATAGAACCTGATTCCCTGCCGGTGCGCGGGTTTATGAGCGGTTGTGACTCCCGGCTGGCGACAGCCTGCATGAACCGGTCGGTGACGCTCACCGAGATATTGAAATTTCGCAGCACAGCACCGTCATTTTTCGACTGGACAAACTCCATGATGTCCGGGTGGTCGGCCCGCAAAATACCCATATTGGCGCCGCGCCGCCTTCCTCCCTGCTTGATCACCTCGGTGGCTGTATCAAAGATTCGCATGAACGACACCGGGCCTGAGGCTATACCCTTTGTAGACCGTACGACGTCCCCTTTCGGTCGCAGGTGACTGAAGGAGAAACCTGTCCCACCCCCGGACTGGTGTATTAGCGCCATGTTACGCAAAGCTTCGAAGATATCGACGATTGAATCTTCAACCGGCAGCACAAAGCAGGCGGACAGTTGTCCCAGGGTCGTTCCTGCATTCATCAGTGTCGGTGAATTAGGCAGAAATTCCAGGTTACTCATCAGGCTGTAGAACTCCTCCTCCAGAGCCTTGACGTCTGCAGCCGGGTCGAAATTCCTTTCGGCGTCGGCTACGGCCCTGGCCACCCTTCTGAATAGCTGGCTGGGTGTTTCCAGGATGCGGCCTGAGTCGTCCTTGAGTAGATATCGCTGTTCCAGCACCCTTGCGGCGTTGACGCTGAGCTTAAGGTCATCCCTGATGCCGATGCGCTTCTTGAACTCGCGTACGTCGGTCCGCTGCTTGCGATACAGGATATAGGCCTTGGCCACAGCGGAATATCCCCGGGCCATGAGGATTTCCTCCACGATATCCTGCACATCCTCAACAGTGGGCATGTTGCCGGCAAACCTTGCCTCGACTATCCGGACGGCCTGTTCGGCAAGGTCTCTGGCCAGTCTTCCGTCACCGGTGTTACTCGCAGCCAGGGCTTTGCTAATGGCAGTTCTGATCTTCTCCGGCTCAAATGGCACGACGGAATGATCCCGCTTCCGTATTTGTGTGACTTCCGGACTAGTCATACTGTCTCCTGCAAAAGAGCCCCGTCTCGGTCACAATCATCCCAGTATACTACCAGCCCAATTTGGGACGATATCCGTAAGACTACTGAATAGATGGCTGCATGGCTCGTATTTCGTTGCTTGGTGGGTCAACCCCGTTATAAGAGTGGAGGATGTTACACCCCATAGGGCACTGCTCTCGAAAATAGGGCAATCGTGCCCATTATTCAGTAAGGTTACGGATACAACAACCGGCTTGGAGTGAATAGAATTCCCTTGTGAATTCCGGGAAATCAGGAGATAGAAGAGTCAGCGTGGCGGAGTTTCAAAAGCTCGCCAGGAAACAGACGAGGAGGTATTGCGAATGAGACTGGAAAACAAAGTGGCAATAGTTACAGGTGCCGGGAGAGGTATAGGTCGAGCCATAGCACTGGCTATGGCCGGGGAAGGGGCTGCGGTTGTGGTAAGTGACGTCAATGAGGACGATTGCAAAAATGTGGTCGAGAAGATTAGACAGGGGAATGGAAAAGCATTGGCACTGAAGTGTGATGTATCTTCCAGGGCTGATATAGACGACATGCTACAGAAGACTATCGCACAGTACGGGAGCCTGGACATCCTGATAAATAACGCAGGTATTATCAATTTCAAGCCTTTTATGGAATTGACGGAACAGGATTGGGACAGGACGCTAAGCGTGAACCTTAAAGGGCAATTTCTGTGCGCTCAGGCTGCAGCCAGGGAAATGATCAAGAACAAGTGGGGCCGTATCGTCAACATCGCCTCCATATCCCACGGAGGCTGCGGTATCGCATTCCCGGAAATAGCACACTATACCGCATCCAAAGGCGGCGTAGTGGCGTTGACCGAAGCGCTGGCATTGGAACTCACGGCTAAGGGAATAAACTGCAATGCTATCTGCCCTGGAGCCATTGACACCGACATGACCAAGGGCATGAAGGGAACCAGTCAAATGGACCGGGTCCTTCAGAGAATTCCGAAAGGGCGGATGGGAAAACCTGAGGAAATAGCAGACCTGGCCGTTTTTCTGTCCTCTGCGGAATCCGAGTACATGAGCGGTGCATCGATAGTCATAGATGGGGGCTGGCTGACGACTTGATTTGACTGGTGGAATGACTCACAAGCCGGGGGCTTCAGTATCTCGGAAATGGGCTATGCAGTTGCTGGCATAGCGTCTACAATAGACAATGACCGGTATGGTTCAGATACTTCCTTGGGGGTCAATACTGTTCTAGCTTTGGAGGCGAAGTGGGGACTACGCCACTATCGGAAGCGGTTGCTAACAAGGAGGAATTGGATATGCACCTGGTCAAGCTGCTAAGAATACTTACCAGGTGAGAATTGGAGGAATAATGAAGAAAACTGTCAGGGATGTGGACATCACCAATAAGAAGGTGCTGATGAGGGTGGATTTCAACGTTCCTCTGGATGCCCGGGGACGAATAACCAGTGATATTCGTATTCGGGCTACTGTTCCCACCATCAAGTATCTCCTGGACAGAGGTGCGGGTGTCATATTGTGTTCTCACCTGGGGCGTCCGGGAGGTAAACCGGTGGATGGACTGAGCCTGCGTGTAGCTGCCCGACATCTGTCTAAACTGCTGGACCAGCCGGTAGAGATGGCACCAGACTGTATTGGGCCTGAGGTACAAGAGATGGCAGCCAATCTGAAAACAGGTGAAATCTTGATGCTGGAGAACCTTCGTTTTCACCAGGAAGAAAAAGACAATGACAATTCCTTTGCCCGGACTCTGGCGAGCCTGGCTGAGATTTACGTTAACGACGCTTTTGGTGCCTCTCATCGTGCACATGCATCCATTGTAGGTGTCCCTAAATATCTGCCCGCGGTGTCGGGACTCTTGTTGGAGAGAGAAATCAAGACACTGGGCAGTCTTCTGGAGAATCCTGACCGTCCCTTCGGTGGACTTTTCGGGGGTGCCAAGGTTAGCGACAAGGTAGCCACTCTTGAGAATCTTATGAACAGGCTGGATTACTTGTTGATTGGCGGCGCCATGGCAGCCTTATTTTTGAAGGCGAAAGGCTGCGAAATCGGGAAATCAGAAACAGACCTGGATGAAGTGGACACCGCCAAATCACTAATGGATAAGATGGCCGGCGCTGGAGCAAGACTGACTCTTCCGGTTGATGTGGTAGTAGCTGAAAGCATCGACCCCAACGCCAGCATCGAGACTACATCAACAGAGAACGTACCATCCAACATGAAGATTGTGGATATAGGTCCCCAAACGGTGCACGATTTTCAGGAGAAGCTGCGTGATTGCCGCACCATTTTCTGGAATGGACC
>JBKHJJ010000082.1:0-6429 GCA_046538185.1 Dehalococcoidia bacterium | reverse complement strand
CTGTGACCTTGCCCTTACGTCCCCCCGCAGAAACGATGAAGTCCGCTGGGCCGAATTTGCGGGGTACACGGATGGTTCCAGTCAGGATTTCCTGGTAGTCGAGTTCGTCGGGGTGCAACACAAGGTTTTTGTCCTTAACAATGATCTGGCCTTTGCTGATCACCCATTGACAGTCAATTTGGGCCAGGCTGGGCAAGATCAGAATGTCCGCATATCGTCCGGGCGCGATGCCTCCGATGAGGTTGTCCAGGCCAAAATGCTCGGCCGCATTCAGTGTTGCCATTCGAATGGCCTCTACGGGAGGAAACCCCAGGTCTATCGCTTTTTGAACTAGATGGGCCATATGACCGTACCGATGTGCAAATTCGGCATCGACACCGTCCGTAACGAGAACGAGCCGGCGATAGTCAACATGCTTGCTTACCAGACCGGACAGGTTTTCCAGGTCTTGTCTTATACAACCCTCGCGAATCATGACGTGCATGCCCAATCTGAGTTTATCCAGTGCTTCCTGGACTCGGATGGACTCGTGGCATGACGACATGCCTGAAGCAACGAAGGCAACCAGCTTGTTACCTTTGGCCCCGGAGCCGTGTCCCTCCAGTTTCTTGTTCCTGCGTGTTGCCCTGCGGATATTGCTTATGACGCTGTCGTCTTCATCGATAACGGAAGTCCACAGTGTTTCTCCCAGCCCGGCCACATCTTCCCTCGCCAGGATTTTGTCGATTTCTGGTCCGGATATGGGGCCCTCTTCACGCTTGACGGGTACGGGCGAAGAATATGGAGACGGGGCCAGTCCGAAAAACTTGACCGGCTGTTTCTTGATAGCATCCAGCAGCGCTACCACGCCCTCGTATCCTGTTACCGAAGCTAAATCGGTAAGCTCGATGAATATGGTGGTTGTCCCCTGGAGCAGGGAATGTCTCATTTGTTCATCCAACGCAATATAAGCATGAAAATGAGCATCGATGAAGCCCGGAGTCAAGATCTTCCCGGAAGCATCGATAACACGCGTGCTGTTACCGATGGTGTGGTCGGCATCCTCGCCCACAAAAGCGATCTTATTGCCCTTGACGGAAACGCAATGGTTTTCAAGGAGTTCCCCTGTATAGACGTTCACCAGGGCCCCGCCTTTGATTACCAGGTCTGCCTTTTCTTTACCCAGGGCTACACGGATCAGTGTCCTGATATCTTCCACAGGCCTGTCTCCTTTCACCGGTGTATTCGAACCTGAAATCTTCGACTTCGCCTCCAATGCGCCCCGCCCAGCGGATATGGCCGTGCCTCGGTGCAGATGCATTAAGCTGAAGTACGAGTAAAACTGCCCTGTCGGGCACCAGAGACCGCCTTCTTAGTTTGCCCTTCGTCGGCTGCACACTAATAGGAGGTGTCGTTAAATGTCAGCAGCCGGGGTCCGTAATCCTGAATCTCGAGGATGCTTACTCCACCGGGGTCTACTTTGAATTTGGTAATACAGTCCAGAGGCAAATCCAAGGCCTTGAAAATGATGGCCAGGATAACGAAATAGTGGCTGACTATCACCACCCTGGGTTCTACGCTGTGTCCCGGGTTGGCTTTGACAGGCGAAGGCTTTGCCAGTAGACCTTCAATAACCTGCCAGGCCCTTTGCTGTAATTCAACAAGTGTTTCTCCGCTGGGCGACTTCCGTGCTTCACCCTCCTGCCACCACTCCACCAGAAAATGGCTGAACGTAGTGCCTAGACCTGCGACGGATATGCCCTCCAGTTCACCGACCCTGATCTCCCTGAGTCCTTCAGCAACTTCCACTGGCAGCTTGTGCTGTTTGGCTATGGCTTCAGCCGTAGCTGCAGCTCTCTGCAAGGGACTGGAGACTACGGCAACAATATTGTCGTTCTTGAGAAAGGTCGCCAGCTTCTTGGCTTGCTCCAATCCAATATCATTCAGCTCGATATCGCTGTCGCCCCCCTGGACACGTCTCTCTGCATTCCAATAGGTCTCGCCATGTCTGACCAAGATAAGCTTCAAATGGCCTCCTTAAGCTACTTCATGCCAACAGATTAGGATCGCCCAGCATATGAAAAAAGTCTCCACATGTGAGGATGAGCCGGTTCCGCCATGTTGTTATTGATGGTCCTGAACAAACTCAGGCTGACGCAGTATTCTTCTCCTTGCTCACCATGACCTTAGCTATCTTCATTCCACGCATCTCGGTGATAACGAACTTCAGATTCTGGTACTTGAATTGCTCCCCTTGCCTCGGTATACGGCCCAGGTGGCTCAGAATGAAGCCGGCCACGGTCTCATAGTCGCCGCTGGGCAGACTAAGCTCCAATTCCTCGTTAGCTTCCTCAATTCTGAACCCTCCATCCAGTTGAAACGTGCTCTCACCGGTCACGATGAAGTCCTCTTCTTTACCCGTTAATTCGTCACGAATATCTCCAACAATCTCCTCGGTCAGTTGTCCCAGGGTAACCATTCCCGCCATACCACCAAACTCATCTACGACAATCGCCGCGTGGTGCCCTCCATCTCGCATCTCGGTCAAAAGCTCTCCCAGGCGCTTGCTTTCAGGAACAAAATAGGTGGGCCGCACCAAGTCATCGATTATGCTTTCTCTGTCAGCAGAGCCGTCGGTCAACTTCATCAGCACGTCCTTGGCATGCAGTATTCCTACGACGTTGTCGGTATTTTCCCTATACACGGGAAAACGACTGTACCGTCCTTTGGTGTAAAGATCGAGGAAATCACCTAACTTCATTCCCTGGGGAACCCATGTGATTTCTGTTCTGGGGACCATTATCTTGCTTACCGGGCGGTCCGTGAATTCAAATACCTTCTGCAGTATCTTTGCCTCATCTTGCTCCACTACGCCTTCGCTTTCCCCGGCACTTATCGCAGAGCGTATCTCACCTTCGCTGACCAACCTCTTATCTTCTTCGGATACACTCACCATCCTGGTAAAGCTCAACCCTATTCGGTCCAGCGCCAGCACGAAGGGATAAAGGCACAATTCTACCGCTACTAGCGGTTTCACGTAGGCCAGAGACAGCCGCTGGGCATGGTGCACCGCCAGGGTCTTGGGGATAACTTCTCCGAAGACCAGGATCAGCGCGGTTACTGCAAAGGTGGCTACGATGGGCCCCCTTACCTGGCCCAAGGCGGCCACGGCCATGATAGTACCCAATGTGGCGGCGGCTACGTTGACCAGATTGTTTCCCAGCAGGACGGTAGCCAGTACTCTCTCGGGCTTTTCCGCGATCTTGGCCAGCCTTTCCGCTCCTTTAACGCCGCTCTCCACCAGATATCTCAGGCGGAGTTTGGGCAGAGAGATGAAAGCGGACTCGGCACTGGAAAAGAAAGCTGAAAGGGCCAGGCAAACCACAAAGGCTGCTAGGAGCCAGCTATAGGCGACATCCATCCGTCACCACCTCCTAGGCCCCCTCCCCTCCAAATTTGTTCTCGCTAAAACGGACTCTGATTTCAATATAGTGTGTACGTTCTATGCAAGGTATCATAGCATCAACCAGCAAACCTGTCAAAACCTGGTTCCCTTTCATATCACTAATGACTGTTCTCTCGCCATTCCGAGGAGCATGCTGAGTCTAGGTTGGTCGGAGCAACCAGGCAACGTCGATTGCTCTATTACGACCTGCGGTGTGCAGCTTTTTTAGGATGGGATGTTGAAGGGAGGAATTGCCTCGGTGGGTGGAAGTCTGCAGTATCATCCCTTATTGTCGGTGAGTGCTAAGCTGTAGGTTTTCCGTTATACTTATGCCGATGGACAAAATGCTGCTGGTGGACAAGCCGAAAGGGCTCACCTCTTCCCGGGTAGTAGAGCGCATAAGAAAGAGGTTTAAGGTGAAGGTCGGTCATACGGGGACATTGGACCCCTTGGCTACGGGACTTCTGGTGGTTCTCACCGGCAGGCGTACCAAGGATGCGTCTTTGTTTCTGAAGCTCGACAAGGCCTACGAGGTTAAGGCTGTCCTGGGCATCAAAACAGACACGTTCGACGGCGAAGGAAAGGTTGTGTGGCGAAGCAACGACGAAGTAACCAGAGAAGAACTGGAACTGGCCTTGAAGGAATTCCACGGTGAAATCTGGCAAACGCCTCCCCCGTTCTCGGCTAAGAAAATAGAGGGTCGCAAAGCTTACGAGCTAGCCAGAAAAGGCATCAGCGTAGACATACCGCCCAAGAAGGTAGACATCTATTCCCTGAAACTCAAGGAGTTCGACTTTCCCTACTTCGTTTTCGCTTGCGAGGTATCTTCGGGATTCTACGTTAGGAGCCTTGCTCATGATATTGGGGAGAAACTCGGGGTGGGCGCTACTGTACTGGAAGTGCGCCGCACCAGAGTAGGCCCCTATCATGTGGAACAGGCCAAGGGCTTGGATGAACTGTTAGAGTCCAGCTAATCCCTTTGCCTTGTTATTCTAATTGATTGGGGTATTCGCCGCTGATATAATATGCAAGGAATGGCCGACGAGAAAGGCAAGGCAGTAGAACTAGCCATCGAGCAAATCGAAAGGCAATATGGCAAAGGCTCCATCATGAGGTTGGGCGAAGTCCCGCCCAGAGTAGCTGGAGACGCCATCTCTACAGGAGCATTGGCCCTTGATCTAGCTCTAGGAGTAGGTGGTATACCTAGAGGACGGGTCACCGAAATATTTGGTTCCGAGTCTTCGGGCAAAACTACACTTGCCCAACACATAATCGCTGAAACTCAAAAAGCTGGTGGTATTGCCGCGTATATCGATGCTGAACATGCTCTCGACCCCAATTATGCCGCCAACTGTGGCGTCAAGCTAAGCGATTTGCTTATCTCTCAACCCGATACCGGTGAGCAGGCCCTGGAGATTGCGGAAACCTTAGTGAGAAGTGGTGGTGTAGATGTGATAGTGGTCGATAGTGTAGCCGCTCTAGTGCCTAGGGCAGAGATAGAAGGCGACATGGGCGACGCTCATGTTGGCCTACAGGCAAGATTGATGTCCCAGGCACTGAGAAAACTGAGTGCTGCCATCAGTAAGTCCAAAACAGCAGTTGTTTTCATAAACCAGTTGCGAGAGAAAGTAGGTATCATTTTCGGCAATCCGGAGGTAACCCCCGGAGGACGAGCACTCAAGTTCTATAGTTCTGTAAGGATAGATTTGAGGCGGGGTGAGTCCATAAAGCAGGGCACGGAAATGGTGGGAACAAAGGTGAAGGCCAGAGTGGTGAAGAATAAGGTGGCTCCTCCCTTTCGCAGCGCTGAGTTTGACATTATGTTCAATCACGGGATAAGCAAAGAAGGGAACCTGGTTGACCTCGGGGTGGTAACAGGAGCAGTGAAGAAAACCGGCGCTTTCTTCACCTATGGCGATACCAAATTGGGGCAGGGCAGGGAAAATGCCAAGGACTATTTGAGGCAGCACACGGAAGTGGCGTCACAATTGGAAAACACGATAAGGGCTTCCTCCGCTATTCCCAGAGTCTCTCTGGGAGAAGATTCAGAAACCCCGGCATAGCAAAGCCGATAATATTCAGGACAAAGGCAGTTGGCAGAAACTAATTCTTTGCAGGGCTGCCTCAACGGAGCCTATCAATATCTGAGTTATCGCCCCCGTAGCGAAGGGGAAGTGAGGGATTGGCTTCGGCGGCGCGGCTTCGCCAAGGTAGTCGTGGAGCAGGCGATCGTTAAACTGAGAGAACAAAATCTGAGCGATGACTTCACCTTCGCCCAGTTCTGGAAAGAGAACCGCTTATCGTTCAGACCCAAGAGCAAGAGGCTGATAGGAAAGGAACTGATAGACAAGAAAGTAGCTGCCGAGATTATCGAACAGGTGATAGAGGACATAGATGACGAAGCAACTGCTTATCAGTTGGGCCGCAACCGCATGTGGGCCCTCGCTCATTTGGACTACACGGGTTTCTATCGGCGTCTGTCAGGCTACCTTGCTTATCGGGGGTTCAGTTACCGGGTTATCCGCGATACGGCGGCCCGCCTATGGCGCGAGAAAGAGGCTGACGCGTGATCAGCCTAGCAAAGACAGAAACGCTCCCGCTGCAGCAGCTGTGCCGATAACACCGGCAGCATTGGGGCCCATGGCGTGCATCAGGAGAAAGTTCTTGGGATTTGCCTGCTGTCCCAGCCTCTGTACAACCCTGGATGCCATGGGAACTGCCGAAACGCCGGCTGCTCCGATCATGGGGTTTATCTTCGGTTTCAGGAACAAATTCATCAGCTTGGCAAAGAGCACACCACCCATGGTAGCGAAGGCAAAGGCAAGTACGCCCAAGCCGAAGACCATTAACGGTTGGGGGAGCAGAAATGATGCGGCCGCCACGTAGGCGCCCACGCAAACACCAAGGAAAACCGTCGCTATGTCTATGAAAGCCCCAGCCATAGTGGAGCCTAATCTGTCGGTGACACCGCTTACACGGAGAAGATTGCCGAGCATGAAAGACCC
>JBKHJJ010000081.1:0-6430 GCA_046538185.1 Dehalococcoidia bacterium | reverse complement strand
AAGACATAGTATCCAGGGAAGTACTGGCCAAATTCCCTGACTACATTCGGGGAGTCGTTATTGCCAGAGAGGTCAATAACCACGGCGAAGACCAAAGGCTGATCAAACTGTTGAAAGAGGCAGTCGAATACGCCAGCCGGGACGAGTCCCTGCAGGATATCAAGAACCATCCCCGAATATCTCCGTGGCGGCAGGCTTATACCGACTTCGGTACCAACCCCAACAAGTTCTACTGCTCCATCGAGTCGCTGGCTAGGCGCGCACGCCGGGGCGACCAGCTACCCTATATCAATACTCTGGTGGCCCTGTTCAACTACTTTTCCCTCAAGCATATGGTGCCCAGTGGCGGCGATGACCTGGATTCGGCTGACGGCGACCTTCACCTGACTCTGGCCAGGGGTGATGAGCCGTTCACCCCGTTAGGTGCGGATACCATCGAGAATCCCGCACCGGGCGAGGTGATTTATGTCGATAGCTTGAAGGTGATGTGCCGGCGCTGGAACTGGAGACAGAGCGACCAGACCAAGATCTCTCCAGGAACGGCCAGGGTGGCCATAAATGTGGACTGCCTGCCACCCGTGTCGAGGAGCGAGGCTGAAACCATTACCGGCGAACTGGCCGACCTGGTGCGGGAGTTCTGCGGCGGCGGCGTGGAGTACCTCCTTCTCAATGGCGCTCGTAATGAGGCCCGGATATAGATTTGGGCTGAAATACCCTCCACGGCTGCTCAGCCTGATCTTCTTGACAGTGCGGCTGACGGCTGATATAGTATGGCGGAGATTTCCGGGACAACTGAACGGATACCAGCGAGGGTGATGAAGGTGATCGAGGTGAATGGTCGAGTTTCGCCTCTTCGATTTATCAGCAAATTGTAGAGTAAGGAGGGAGTATTATGGCAAAAATACCGGACAAAATCCAAACCTGGCAGATGGTGGAGCCGGGCAAGCTGCAAAGGACAAGTGTTGACGTTCCTCAGCTTAACCCGGGCGAGGTGCTGGTTGAAATTGCTGGCTGCGGCGTCTGCCATACCGACCTGGGCTATTTCTATGATGGCGTGCCCACGGTCAATAAACCACCGCTTACCCTGGGGCATGAAATCAGCGGCACGGTGATAGCTGGCGATGATAAGTGGATAGGCAAGGAGGTAATCATACCGGCAGTCATGCCGTGCAACAACTGTCCCATTTGTGCTGCCGGCAGGGGCAACCGCTGCCTGGCGCAGAAGATGCCCGGCAACAGTATGGGAATCTACGGAGGCTTCTCCAGCCACATCGTCGTCCCAGCTCAGGATCTGTGTGTCATCCCGGACAAGAAAGGGTTTCCTCTGTCTCACTTTGCTGTGATTGCCGATGCCGGGACCTCACCCTACCAGGCAGCGATGAAGGCTGAGATTAAGCCGGGGGATCTGACTATAATTATCGGGACTACCGGAGGCCTGGGAGTATATGCCACCCAGATTTGCTCGGCACTAGGTGCCAAAGAGGTCATCGGTATCGCTCGAAATCCGGAGAAGCTAAAGAGAGCTCTAGACTACGGCGCTACCCACGTCATCAGTTCGGTAGACAAAGCTCCCCGGGATATCAGGGACGAGTTTCGCGCTTACTGCAAGGAAAAGGGCGTTCCCGGAAACTACGGCTGGAAGATTTTCGAGTGGACGGGCACGGGTACCGGTCAGGCCATTGGCCTGGAGTTGCTGTCCTTTATTGGGAAGCTGATGATTTGTGGCTTCGGCATGCAGAAGAACGAGTATTCTCTATCGCGGTTGATGGCATTTGACGCCGACATTATGGGCTCCTGGGGCTGTCTGCCCAAGTACTACAACGAGGTCCTGAAGATGGTCCTGGACGGCAGGATACAGATAGAGCCGTTTGTTGAGACCAGGCCGATGAGCCAGATCCAGCAGGCGTTTGAAGAGGCTCACAAGGGCGGACTGGAGAAGAGGATAGTACTGACCCCCGATTTCTAGGGCCTTTGACGGTGTGTTGAAGGGCTGGCATTCGCCCGGGTTTTTCCCTGAGGCATGTCACCCCAAAGTCACACCGGTAGGAACTGCAGACAACACCGCATTGGCAGGTTTACTGTCAGTGCGGTGTTTGTGTTACGAGGGTACTATCCGATATAACCACCGTCAACGCATAGCACCTGCCCGGTGATATACCGCGCATCACCGGATGCTAAAAAAACAAAGGCTGGCACTACTTCCTCAGGTTCGCCAAACCGTCTCAGTTGTATTCTCGCCAGGTAAGTTTGCTGTAACTTCTCATCCCCTCTTATCTTGTCCGTCATCTCTGTTGAAATGACTCCCATAGATACGGCATTAACATTGATCCCGTATCTGGCCAGTTCCCTGCATGCGGACTTGGTGAATCCTATGATTCCCGCTTTAGCTGAGGCATAGTTTATTTGCCCTACTGTCCCATATAGTCCGGCAGTGGAGATGACATTGACGATCCTTCCGTAATTCTTCTCCTTCATATAGTTGGCCGCTGCCTGCGTACAGTTAAAGGTGCCCTTGAGATGGATATCGACAACCCGGTCCCACGTCTCTTCATCCATATTCAGCAGCATAGCGGGCCTGGACAGTCCCGCGTTGTTCACCAGGATATCCACCCCCCCTAGCACATCCACAGCCTGGTCCACCATCGACTTCGCATCCTGATAACTGCCCACATCTGCTTTCACCGCCAACACCTTCCGGCCCAGCGCCTGTATCTCGTCTACCACTTCCTTGGCAGCAGCATCATTGCTACGGTAGTTTATGACTACGTCAGCCCCTTCTTTGGCAAAACCCAGGGCCACAGCCCTGCCAATCCCTCTTCCCCCGCCGGTAACGATTGCCTTCTTATCCTGCAGTCTCATAATCCTCCTCTTACCAGTACGGTTACCTGTTCTTCCACTCAGGCTTGCGCTTATCCAGATACGACTGTAGACCTTCCTGCCCGTCGTGGGTCTGCCAGCTCTTGATGCCGTGCTCCACTCCCTTTTCCAGCGAGGCCTCGAGCGAGGGCGTTTCCGCACAGTCATACAGCGCATCTCTCACAAGTTTGACGCTCAGTGCGCTCTTCTCCACGAACCTGCGTGCAAACGCCTCCGCAGTCTGGTCGAGCTCTTCTTCTGGAACAACCTTATTGACCAGGCCGATTCGCTCAGCTTCCTCAGCACTGACGTTCTCCCCCATCACCAGCAGCTCAAAGGCCCTCTTTTCTCCCATTATCCTGGGAAACAAGGGGGCAGCCGCCGGTGCCAGTCCTCCCAGTTTTATCTCCGGCTGACCGAGCTGGGCTTTCTCCGAGGCAATTGCCATGTCGCAGCCGGCAACCAACTCACATCCACCTCCCAGTGCTACTCCGTTAACTACAGCAATACTCGGCTTACCAAGGCCCCTCAGAAGATGAAAGATGCGGCCGAACTCCTTCATCATCTTGGGCATATTGTCTCCGATATGGTCTTTCACTTCCACACCGGCACTGAAAGCCTTGTTTCCGGAGCCGCGAAGCAACAATACCTTGACTTCATCATCCTTCGCCACCTGCTCCAGGGCAGTATTCAACTCCACCAACGTATCATAGTCCATTACGTTAACCGGCGGGCGGTTAAGCGTAAGGGCTGCTATTCCCTCCTTCTTCTCCAGACTGATGTTTTGAAATTCCATGTTGCCTCCCTTCAAGTATACTTCTTCCCTGTTATCTCGTCATGTGTACGTTCCACCAAGATGCGAAAGCCCACGGTTTGTAGCCCTGGGCTTTCGCGTCTAAGTTATCCTTGTTAGTCTATTTTTTCGGCTTGGGCATAACCTGGTCTGCCAGGTCATCATCAAAGGCGTGCCCCTGGGCAACCAGCTGGCGGTACTTGATGAAGTCTATCCTGCGCTGACCCGTCATCTCCTCCGTATTGAATGTATTGAATCCAAGATAGGCTTCCATATTCATGTTCGCCCCCAGCCAGTACTTGGCGCTTATCTTGTTGGTGTCCCAGAAGTATTTCTTTTTCCACCTGATAGTCTCAATGGCCTTCATGAGACACAAAGGCATGAGGTTGGCAAGAGTCCAGACAATTTCGTTTATCCTCTGGTCGAGAAGCGAGAAATCGGTCTCAGCCTTCTTTATAATCTCCCGGGCCTCCTTGGCCTCTTCACCAACCTTGGGTTCTCCATACACGATTTTCCCGTTCTCTATGTACTTATCGGTAATTACCCCGGGGTTCCTGATCCACTTGCCATCGAGCTTCTTCACGGGCACCACATCGGTTATGTGGCCCAGTCTGTGCATTTTGTAGGCACTCCACAGCTCATTGGCGACGCAATTCCAGATGGCCAGCTCCGTAGTAGGTAGCTGCCAGGGCAGAAAATCGGTTGAGCCCCCATCCGGCGTCGAGCCGACCGCAGTGCCAGCCTGACCAAAATTAGCAAGGTCAGAGGCTATAGTCAGATCGCAGGCCTGACCGATCTCCTGTCCCCCCGCTACGGCCATCCCATTAGCGCGACGAATGACCGGGGCTCCGGTGTCCAGGATGGAGTCCACCATGCCGGCAAACAGATTAATGTAGTCCCTGTACTCCCTCGGCCTGAGAGTATAGTACTCGGCATATTCCTTGGTATTGCCACCGGTACAAAAAGCCCTGTCTCCGGCACCGGTAAAGATTATGGCCACGACATCTCTCTCAGCCGAAGCCTTCTTCATTCCGGCTATGACCCCTTTGACCATCTGGGTAGTGTAGGAATTGAACTGGCCGGGATTATTGAGGGTAACCCACGCTGTGTACAGTCCATCTACGGTTTCGCCCGTCTTAGGGTTGACCAGAGGTTTCTTCTCGTACATGGTGCAAGGCGGCGTCGTTCCAAAGTGCTCGTCTCCAATAAGCTGGTGATCCTTAAGTGTATTGTCTCTGGGTAACCAATCCATCGGCATTTTGCCTACCTCCTGTCTGTTTTTTGTTGCATGTCAAAGAACTGATGTTCTTTTTTGGATCTCTTTGACGTAGGAGCATACGTTTTCCAGCACGTTACTACATCATATATCACCCCCCGCACTATCAAGCGTTCTTTCGAGACTGTTCGAGATTCCTATCTGACCGATAGAGGGTCAGCAAACTTGACTACTGCATTCAACATTAGCTCTCATACCAACCCGTGACGACAAGCTAGAAAGTCCTTCAGGGTCTTCGTGATGCAAGCTACCCGCTACACCTTGACAGGCAACCACCGTCAGGCCGTATGATACCTTGTCTCGGAGACTTTGTCAATGTGGTTTGCCTCCGTCCTCGTTAGCGTATGACTGTGAACTTCATACGTGAATAACGGGCAACTTTCGCCAAATTTCAGTAGGTGTACGGATGGCCTTCCATATTTAGTCTGAGCAATGATAGTATCAGAGGTCATAGTTGGGCCGTTCTTTCGGCACTATGCTTTCGGAGTAGGCAAATGTTGTTCCACCGTATAGAAGCTGAAGGCTTGTCTCACTATTCCTATCTATTGGGCAGCGGAATCGAGGCAGCGGTCATTGATCCCAGGCGCGATGTCGGTATATATCTGGATCTGGCACAGAGAAACGGTTATCACATCAAGTACGTCCTGGAGACCCACCGCAACGAAGACTACCTCATTGGCTCCCTCGAGCTGGCTGAGCAAAGTGGGGCTGAAATGTGGCACGCCGACCAACAGCTACCGTACCAATACGGTGAGGCAGCAAGAGACGGACAAGAGTGGAAGCTCGGCAGCCATACCCTCCGCGCTATCAGCACACCGGGTCACACCCCCGGTTCGATGAGCTACCTGTTGAGCGACGCCAATGACACATCGCTCATGGCGTTTACCGGGGACACCCTGTTTGCGGGCGAAGTCGGCAGGACAGACCTTGCAGGTGAGGAAGAGATCCCGGAAATGACAGCCAGACTGTACGACTCCATATTCCAGAAGCTGCTGCCCCTGGGCGACGGCGTCATAGTCTGTCCTGCCCATGGGTCTGGCTCTGTATGCGGGCATTCCATCAGTGATCGTGCCTGGACGACCATAGGAATTGAGTGCCTGAGCAACCCGCGACTGCAAGTCAGCGGACGAAATGAGTTCGTGAATGCTGTTGGAGTGAAGCTGGAAAGGCCTCCCTATTTCCGGAGTATGGAACAGTGGAATCTGTCGGGCCCCTCGAGATTGACTTCTCTTCCGCAACCCGGGCCTCTAGCTCCGACGGAGTTTGCTGAACTGACACGAGAATCGGTTATTCTTGATGCCAGGTTCGATGGTTTCGGGGCTGCCCACATTCCTGGCTCGATATGTATCTGGCTCGGTGGTATATCCAGTTTCGCAGGTTGGTTCCTTCCCTATGACCGACCTATTCTGCTGGTTTGCGATACCTCCCACTTAGGGACGCTGGTCAGCCAGCTAAGAAGAATGGGCTACGACCGGATAGAGGGCTATCTGGCCGGTGGGGGCGTT
>JBKHJJ010000080.1:0-6434 GCA_046538185.1 Dehalococcoidia bacterium | reverse complement strand
TTTGACGAGAAGGTCGCCTCGGATATGAGCAAACGGACTGCGGTCTATGATGAGAGCCTCCGGCGGGCAGACGAGGCCTTGAAGAAGGGTGATAGTGTGATAATAGACGCTACCTTCGTCACCCAATCGTTGAGAAGACGGGCTGCTGATATAGCCGCCAAACATAATAAGACACTCGTCATCCTTGAGACCCGGTGCCCTCAAGAGGTAGCAATCGCCCGGATACAGAGACGTACTAAAGAGAATTACGAATCGAATGCCCTCACCGAGCAGGCCTACCTCAACAATAAAAAGAAGTTCGAAAAAGTGGACCTGGATGACTTGAAGCAATTATACCCCGGGCTTGAAATCATCCACCTGATAGTTGATACCCAATATGACCCGCCCGAAGATTGGCATATCATTGGTATGGAAAAGACATAGACGTGAAGATAGATCTGCACATCCATACCAGGACCTGCTCGGATGGCAATCTGCCTATTGACGAGGTTTTCCGGGAAGCCAAGAACAGGAACATCGATTTAATTTCGACGACTGACCATGACTCCATAGACTGCCAGGAGAGAGCTATCGCCCTGGCCAGAGAGCACGGCATGTCTTGCATTACAGGGGTGGAACTAAACGTGACTTTCCAGTATCCCGAGGGTAACAAAGATGTTTCCCTGGATTTTCTGGGATATGGCTATGATATAGCCAATAACGAGCTACAGAGCAAGCTTCAACTGATAAAGGAACACAGGGAAAGACGGGCGCGGCAAATTCTGGAGAACCTGAACGTTGAGTTCGACGAGGAGGGTATTGAAAGATTTACGGAGGAAGACCTGAGGAAAATAGAGGGTAGCGTGGACGGCGTGTTCGGGCGACCTCATATTGCCGACTATCTGGTAGATAAGGGCATTGTAAGCGATCGGCAAGAGGCCTTCGATAAATATCTGGTCAAGTGCAACGTCCCCAAGTACCCGCTCTCTCTTGCGGAGGCGTCACAGTTGATCAGAAATGCCGGCGGTGTACTCATACATGCCCATCCCAACGACCCCCACGGAACGTCCCTGGTAAGCATAACACGCGATTTGGAGAAACAGACGGGGGTCATAGAAAAATATATGCTACAATACATCGATGGTGTCGAGTGCTGGCACTCCAGACATGATAAGAAAACCACATCACACTATATTGATTTTGCCAGCAAGCACAATATGCTCATGACCGGCGGTAGCGATTGTCATCAGAAACCAATTCTTATGGGCACGCTGGACATACCTGACTGGGTTGCCGAGCAGTTCGGCAGTGTCATCGGCTCGGAGTCAAAGAGATGAAGACTTATGATATCAAAGACCCCTCTCTAGCTCAGGAAGGCAAGCTTCGTATTGACTGGGCGGGCAAGGAAATGCCCGTCCTCAAACTGATAAAGGAAAGGTTCGCCAGGGAGAAGCCCCTGGCAGGAGTCCCTGTTTCTGCTTGCCTTCATATTACTACAGAAACGGCCAATTTGGCTTTGACGCTGAAGGAGGGAGGCGCTGACGTGGTCCTCTGCGCGTCTAACCCTCTAAGTACCCAGGATGATGTGGCTGCTGCCCTGGTGGATTACGGCATTCCCGTCAACGCCATAAGGGGCGAAGACAATGAAACTTACTACAGTCATATCGTCACTGCGCTGGAACACAAGCCCAGGATCACCATGGACGATGGGGCTGACCTGGTTTCCACCCTTCACAAAGACTATACCGAACTGGCAGCCAGAGTCATCGGGGGCACTGAAGAGACGACCACCGGAGTGATCAGATTAAAGAACATGGCGGGGGCGGGCAAACTGATCTATCCGATCGTTGCCGTGAACGATGCTCAAACTAAGCATCTCTTTGACAACAGGTATGGAACGGGGCAGAGCACAATTGACGGTATTACCAGGGCTACCAATGTGCTGTGGGCAGGGAGGAAAGTAGTTGTTTGTGGCTACGGCTGGTGTGGCAAAGGGATAGCCAGACGGGCTCAAGGACTGGGGGCACAGGTTATCGTCACCGAGGTCAAACCTATCCCTGCTCTGGAGGCTGCCATGGACGGCTATCAGGTTATGCCTTTAATTGAGGCTTGCCAAATAGGAAGAGTGTTCATCACCAGCACAGGCGATATGAACGTCATTAATAAGGCGCACTTTCTGGAGATGGAAGATGGGGCTATTGTGGCTAATAGTGGCCACTTCAATGTGGAAATAAACATTCCGGCTCTGGAAAGCCTCGCCAAATCGAAGAGACGAATACGTTCTTCCGTTGACGAATACACTCTGGACGATGGACGGCGTATCTACTTGTTGGGCGAAGGCAGGCTAATCAATCTCGCTGCTGCCGAGGGGCATCCGGCCAGCGTTATGGATATGAGCTTTGCCAACCAGGCTCTATGCCTGGAGTATCTCATCACGATGAAGGGAAAGCTTGATCCTGCGGTCTATCCTGTGCCCGAGGAAATTGATGAGGAGGTAGGTAAACTAAAGCTTGCCTCTATGAATATCACCATTGATTCCCTGACCGAAGAGCAAAGGGACTATCTGGCGAGCTGGGAATCAGGAACATAATTCTGCTAAAGGGGGTACAAATGCCTAATAGCTTCAATCAGTCGGATTCTTACCTGGCTACTGCAGAATGTGTCGCAGAGGGGCATCCTGACAAGCTGTGTGACCAGATTTCAGATGCCGTCCTTGACGCCATGCTGAAAGAGGACCCATTTGCCAGGGTGGCCTGCGAGGTTTCTGTAGCCATGGGCATAGTGATGATCCTTGGTGAGATTACCTGCAATTGCTACGTGGAAATACCACACATCGTTCGGCAGGTAATCAAAGATGCAGGCTATACCAAACCTGAATACGGCTTTGATTATCGGACCTGTGGCATCATGGTCTCCCTCAAAGAACAGTCCACCGATATTGCAGCTGGGGTTGGTCAATCCCTAGAAACAAGAACAGGAGAGGCGACTGATAAGGTTCTGGACAAGACCGGTGCCGGTGACCAGGGAATGATGGTTGGGTTTGCCTGTAGAGAAACTCCCGAACTCATGCCTTTACCTGTCGCACTGGCGCATAAGCTATGCCGGCGCCTGGCTCAGGTACGGAAGGAGGGAGTGTTGCCTTATCTCAGGCCCGATGGCAAGTCTCAGGTGACTATAGAATACGCTCGTGGCATACCCAAGAGAGTGACCTGCGTTGTTCTTGGCGCTCATCATGATCCCGGTGTGGAGCGCAAGACCATCGAGCACGACCTTGTGGAGCAGGTGGTTAAGGAAGTCCTCCCTGCCAACTTGCTGGACAAAGAGACCAAGTACTACATTAACAGTGCTGGCCAGTTTGTCATCGGCGGACCGGTGAGTGATACCGGTTTCACCGGGCGCAAAATCATTGCCGATAGCTACGGCAGTGTCTGTGGACATGGTGGGGGCTCTTTTTCAGGCAAAGACCCTACCAAAGTAGACCGCTCCGCCGCTTACATGGCCAGGTATGTTGCCAAGAATATTGTAGCTGCCGGAATTGCTGATTATCTCGAGCTTCAGGTTGCCTACGCTATCGGGAAAGCGTACCCCCTGTCGTTGTCCATCGAGACCTTTGGCACGGGAAAGGTCTCCGATGAACTTATTCAAAGCCTCATAAGCAAGTATTTCGACTTTCGACCCGAGGCTATCATCAGGACATTGGACCTGCGCCGGCCCATCTACCGTCAGACTGCTACTTACGGGCACTTTGGCAGGGAAGACCTTGACCTGCCCTGGGAGAAAACGGACAAGGCGGAAATCCTGAGAAAAGAAGCGGGTCTTTAGAAATACACAATCGGAAATCAAACTGAGAATCATTTTGGTGCCATGTACTGAGTTGGTAACATGCCTGATTATTGGTTGACCGGTGGAGAGGATTTACTGTATAATCCGCAACAAATCTGAAAGGAGGGAATCATGGGTGACAGTGTTTACAAGATAATAACACTGGTCGGCACCAGCACTGAGTCCTGGGAAAAGGCTGCTGCTGCTGCGGTTGAACAGGCCTCAAAGAGCTTACGTGATCTGCGTATTGCTGAGGTCGAAGAGCTGGACATGCAGCTCGAGAACGGCAGGGCTACTGCGTATCGTGCCAAGGTGCGGATCTCCTTCAAGTACGAAGGAAAAGAAGCATAGACAAGCCGACAAGCGTGTGCCTGTAGTCACCTGTGAGTAGTGCCACAGCCTTTGCTGTGGGTCTGCTTTCTAGGTTGTTGTGCGCGTGACATATTCCTTGTGATGCGGCTCCCTATTTTTGTGTCGTTTGGACCAAGAATCTTATTGCCCAAAGAGATCCTTTTTCAGACAATCTCTATGTCTATATCGTCCGTGGTCTTTATTTCTTTGCTCAAATCAGCCATGGCTATAGTGCGCTCAGAGACATAATGTCTGTAAGCTGAAGACGTGAATATGGTAAGGCACCTCTTGTCATACATTGTGGACGGGGCACCCGGCTGATGCGACCTTATCAAGACGTTCTTGCCCAGGCGGGACATAATCTGTTCAAACCAACCTCGCCCGAATTGAGGTCTCCCCGTATACAGGTCTGTTCCCAGGGATCCTCCTTCTTTTTCCTGCCAATCCCCCCAGGTTATTTGATGCCATTGGGCACTGCCCGGCTTTATGCTATTTATGCCTGCTAGATCTGGCACATCGGGAAGTGCTCCGTGCAGGGCAATGATCCCACTTGACGTGGACACGGCGAGCGGCAATTTGGAAAGGATCTCGCTATACCGCTGGCGAAGCTCCACATCCAGTCCTTCCCAGAAATCGGCGGGGTGGAAACTGACTACAGCGTGGCCTTCGTGATTCCCCATAAGCAAACAAAGCGACTCGGGATGCTCGACTTTCTGGCCGAGCAAGAAGTTGATGTTTTCCAGGGAAGCGGGCCCCCTATCCACATAGTCACCAAGGAAAACCAGCTTGTTCTCCGACTTGAGATACCTGCCGACAATTTTCGCACTGGCTTCGAAATCACCATGGGTGTCGCCAACGAAGATGACTTTGCCTGACTCCAACTGAATCAGCTTCGGTTCGGAAACAAGACTCCTCTCTGCCTCTTTGAGCAAGTCCCTTACCTGTTCCCTGTTCATGTTGTGAAGGCCTTCATTGCGAAGAAGTATACACCTCGGCCGGCATGAATGCGACGGTCTCACGTTGAAGGTTAATGAGCGGCCTGCCCGGGTCCATGATTGGCTTGGCTCGAGTATATTTGGTATGATGCGGGCATGAAGGTAGGCATGGTCTATGACCCAATCTATCTAGAACATGATACCGGCGACCACGTGGAGAACCGTCAGAGACTGGTGGCTGCCCTATCTCATCTAGAGGAAACCGGGACTAAACAGAAGCTTACTGTGCTTTCTCCTCGCTCTGCCTCCATGGAAGAACTGGCGATGATACACAACCCAGAGTATATTTCCCACGTCAGAAGCAAGGCGGAAAAGGGTGGTGGCTGGCTTGACGCCGATACGGTAATGTGTCCTAGATCTTATGAAGTGGCCTTATATGCCGCCGGTGGACTCCTGACGGCCGTGGAAGCGGTAGTAAAGGGCGAAGTGGATAGCGCCTTTGCCTTAGTCAGACCGCCGGGTCACCACGCCATTGCTGATCGAGCAATGGGCTTCTGCATCTTCAACAATGTGGCGGTCGCCGCGAAATTTGCCCTGGGTGAGTTTGATTTTAGTCGAGTCCTTATCGCCGACTTCGATGTTCATCATGGAAATGGGACTCAGGATGCCTTCTACGCCGATCCCAGAGTCCTTTACTTTTCCACGCACGAATATCCCTTCTATCCCGGGACAGGACGTATTGAAGAGACTGGAACTGGTGAAGGAACGGGAACCACGGTTAACTTCCCTATGAGCGCCGGCTGGGGTGATGAGGAGTACTTGAGAGCTTTCAGGGAGGTACTGGTTCCGGTAGCACAAAGATTCCAGCCTCAACTCATACTGGTCTCTGTCGGACTGGACCCTCACTGGGCCGACCCGCTGGCTATGATGAGAGTGAGCGTTCAAGGTTTCGCTCAAATGGTAATCGTATTGAAGAAGCTGGCTGACGAACTGTGTCAGGGACGCCTTGTTTTCACTCTGGAAGGTGGCTACAACCTTGAAGTAATTGCCGCCTCTACAAAGGCTATCTTTGATGTACTACTAGGCAGTTCTACGATAGATGATCCCTTGGGGAAAGCTTCAATGGCGCGAAAGCCCGAGGGGTTTGAGGGGCATATCGAGGCCATAAAGAGAATACACCGTATCGAATGATAGTCCCCAGCATATAGTTGCTACGCAGTTCTCCTGGCAAAAGGCAGGAGTGCCCTCCAATCCTTCTTTTCCCACACCACCAGAAGCTGACTGGAGATGCAGACAGAGCTGTAGGTGCCGACGATGACTCCGATAAGCAGCACAAGAACAAAATAG
>JBKHJJ010000079.1:0-6439 GCA_046538185.1 Dehalococcoidia bacterium | reverse complement strand
ACATGACCTACTTCGATACCCCGAGCCAAGGATAGTCTACCTTCACACTTGGGACAACTATCTCCAGGCCGAGCCACGGCGATATCAGACATAAGATCAACCTGAAAATCTCTGGGGTAATTAGCATTTCTGCAGTGATACCCCGATCTGTTGGCGCCAACAACGAAGTTGTGTCCCAAGGTTATGGAATCATCGGCAACAACTCTGACTCCCTTCACACCTATAGGTGAGGCAAAACCAGCTACAATTCCAGCTTCCTTCACTTCGTCTTCCGTAGCGAGGCGAAGCTCAGTACACTTCAGGAGATTTCTCAGTTTTGTTTCGTTAACTTCCAGGTCGCCCCGAATGACGACGAACACAAACTCTCCGTCAGCATAGTAAAACACTGCCTTAATCGTCTGACCGGCTGGTACGCCGACGAAGTCAGCCACTTCCTCTATGCTTTCCGTCCCAGGCGTGGCTATCTCCTCTAAGGGAAGCAGATTCCCGGCTTTCTCCTCACTATGACCGGAGCTTTGATCCCCTTCAACGGCACCTCCGACTGCCTTAACAAATTTGGCTTTCTCGACATTTGCTGCATAACCGCAATCGGAGCAGAGGATAATCTCGTCCTCCCCGGTCTCAGTAACAACCATAAACTCGTGGGATTCCTTACCTCCTATCGCACCACTATCGGCTTCTATCATCAGTGTCGGCAACCCAAGACGGCCGTAGACATTTCTGTAAGCCTGACTTATTCTCTGGTAACTCAGGCCCAGTCCGGTTTCGTCGGCATCAAAGCTATAAAGGTCTTTCATGATGAACTCACGGACTCTCAACAACCCCCCGCGAGGGCGAGGTTCGTCGCGGAACTTCGTCTGTATTTGATACAGGAGCAAAGGAAGATCCCGGTAGCTTTGCACATAGCGATGGACAAGGTCGGTGATAACTTCCTCGTGCGTGGGCCCAAGGGCCAGTACATGATCTTTGCGATCGGTCAAGGTAAACAGAGACTTGCCAAAGGAAACATCGCGACCCGACTGCTGCCAGAATTCATACGGCTGCAAAACGGGGAGCATGACTTCCTGTCCACCGACCTCATCCATTTCCTCCCTGATTATGTTCTCTATCTTCCTGAGAACCCGCCAGCCCATGGGAAGATAAGAATAGATACCAGCGGATTCCTGCGCAATCATGCCGGCTCTCAGGAGCAACTGGTGGCTAATGATTTCTGCCTCAGCGGGTGCCTGTCGCAAGGTCTTGCCAAAAAGCTTAGAAAAACGCATCCCCTTAGCCTTGCTCCAACCCTTTCCTGTCCAGAGAGTTTATCTCCTCCATAAGAGCCTCCAGAAAATTCTGGTCGCTGGTTACGCTCACGACTTCACCTCTCTTGAATATCGCACCTTTACCCCTACCGCAGGCGATCCCCACGTCGGCATCTCTGGCCTCGCCGGGACCATTGACTACACAGCCCATAACTGCCACCTTAATCGGCTTAGTGACCTTCTCCAAACGCCTGCTTACTGCCTCAGCCAACGCAATGATATCAACTTCGGCCCGGCCACAGGAAGGGCAGCTTACCAGAGTTGGGCCTCTTTGTCGAAGCCCCAGGCTCTTGAGGATTTCGTAAGCCACGAATACCTCTTCACAGGGATCAGCACTCAGCGAAACGCGTATTGTATCTCCGATTCCTTCATAGAGAAGTATGCCTATGCCTATCGCGCTGCGTATGGCTCCCGTCCGGGGGATTCCCGCCTCAGTGACACCCAGATGTAGCGGATATGGGATTTTATCGGCAATCATTTGATAAGCCTGAACGGTAGTGGGGACATCAAACGCTTTCAGCGAAACCTTGATCAAACCGAAGTCCAGACTCTCAATAAGCCTTACTTGCTCCAAAGCCATGTTGACCATGCGCTCAACAAGTGGAGCGCTAGGCTGGAAATTGACAGGTAGGCTACCAGCATTTACTCCAATACGAATGGGCACCGCTCTTTCCTTAGCGGCCGCTACCACCGCGGCAATTTTCGCCTCGTCAGCTATGTTGCCGGGGTTGAGACGCAGCCCATCCACACCGGATTGCAGCGCACCCAGGGCCAAACGATAGTCGAAATGTATATCGGCAATAAGAGGCAATGAAACACTCCTTTTTATGACGGCTATACTTTCAGCCGCTTCCTGGTCGGGCACTGCCACGCGCACAATCTCACAGCCACAATCCTGCAGCTCTTTGATCTGATTTATTGTGGCGGGGATATTCCGGGTATCGGTCTTCGTCATGGACTGCACCGCTATAGGGGCATCGCCGCCCACAATTACTTCGCCGACCCTCAAAGGTCTTGAGATTCTTCGTGTCATAGTCCGAAACCCTCGCCCCTAACAAGACGGAAGATATCACTGAAAGTCACCAGGACAATAAGTGCAATTAGAAAGGCAGTACCGATAGTGTGGGCCAGGCGCACGGTCCGAGGGGAAAGACGTTTACCACCCCTACACCCTTCGATGAATGCCACCAGCATTCCTCCCCCATCCAAGGGGGGTACGGGAAAGAGATTGAATATGCCGATCCCCAGGCTGATTATGCTGGCCATAAACAACATGTTGCTGAAGCCAGCGGAACGCACTATCTCCACCGTTAATTGACCGGCACCTATTGGCCCAACCAATGCCAGATCGGGAGATTCTCTAATCAGAGGGATGGCCTCTACTATCAGTATGGGCATATAGATGATATACCTGGCCCCCAAATAGGTCGCCTTCCAAACAGGAGGTCGCTCTTGTTCTACCTGCGTGCCGTCTACCCATCGTATTTCTACGCCAGGCAGGGTTTCAGAGCCGTCATGAATGACGGAGATTTCCTCTGTCTCGTTTGTCTCGCCATTTGGGAGCAAAACCAACTTGACTTCTTCACCCTCCACAATGGAACGTAGAGCGCTGGTCATGCTCTCCTCATTGTATACGGGCTGTCCATCGATGCTCAGGATAGCATCGCCGGCTCTTAGGCCCGCTTCATAGGCTGGCGAGCCTTCCTCCACCTGACTCACCATGTTCCACCAAGCCAAGAAGACGCCAATTAGTCTTTGCTCCCTTTCTGGGTCGAATTCTGGCTCCAACCTGATTTCCTTCTGCTCACCATTTCTCAACAGGAGCAAAGTTATCTCTGCCCCTTCTTCGACTCGGTTCACTATGACCTGCACATCCCCCCTTGTATGAACAGGTTGTCCCTCTATCTCTACAATGATATCGCCGGCCTCGATGCCTGCCTCTTCCGCAGGAGAATCTTCCACCACAGAGTGAACCATGAGTCCATTACCGGCAATGACAGGGTAAGGCAGCGCAAGAAAAGCACTTAGCAGGACAAAGGCCAGGAGAATGTTGACCAGCGGGCCGGCCGCATAGATTCCCAGTCTCGTCCAGGGCCCTTTGCCGGCCAGGCTTCGGGGCACAGTGGGATCATTTTCGCCAGCAGCTCTAACGAAGGCGCCTACAGGTATGGCATTAACCGAGTATATTGTCTCACCTCGTCTAATGCCAAAGATTCGCGGCGGAATGCCTATGCCGAACTCCTCTACCTTCACTCCGGCACGCCTGGCAGCGATGAAGTGCCCCAATTCGTGAAGACAAATTGCCACGAAGAGCGCTATCACGAAAACGACGATAATTAAGGCAATGCTCATCTCTTATGTCCTTAATTCGGGATTGCTCGGTCGCCCAGGCTCCGCACAGAAACCAGATGAAAGGCTGCTAGCACGCTCCCTTGCCCAAGCATCAGCAGCCAGTATCTCTTCCAGCGATGGCTGAGGGATATTCTGATGTTGCTCAAGCGTTTCTTGCACAATTTTGGCAATGTCGAGAAATCCTATTGTATGACCGAGAAAAAGCTCTACAGCCACTTCGTCTGCGGCGCAGAGCACCGCCGGATAAGTTCCGCCTGACTTGCCGGCATCAACTGCCAGGCTAAGACAGGGAAATCTGTCATAGTCCACGGGTTCAAACTCCAGAGAATTCATTCTGTCCCAATCAAGACGGGCCAGTACCGGACTAGACCACCTGCGGGGAAATGAAAGGGCATATTGAATAGGTAACTTCATATCAGGTGAGCTAAGTTGGGCTTTCACAGACCCATCCATAAACTCCACCATCGAATGAACGATAGACTGAGGATGCACGAGTATTTCAATACTATCAAAGGGAAAGGAGAAAAGCCAATGCGCTTCAATGACCTCCAGTCCCTTATTCATGAGCGTCGCCGAATCAATGGTCACCTTTCTTCCCATCTTCCACACGGGGTGGCTAAGAGCTTGCTCGGGAGTCACTTCGGCTAGTTGTGATTTCGAATAGCGATAGAAAGGTCCGCCAGAGGCAGTTAGGAGAAGCCGCTTCGGCTTGTCTTCTTCCCCCCGCAAACACTGCCAGATGGCGCTGTGCTCACTATCAATCGGTAGGATCTGACCTTGGTAGCGGTTGGCTTCCCGAATAATGTTTTCACCAGCCATCACCAGCACCTCCTTGCTGGCCAGTGCCACGATCTTGCCTGTTCTTAGAGCCGCCACAGTGGGACCCAGTCCTGCCATACCTGAAGTGGCCACGATAACGAAATCGACCTCGGGAGCCATGGCTATTTCTGCCATGGACAAGAACTGTGCATCGTACTTAATCCCTGGCTCGACCGATGAGTAGAACATCCTGGGTTCAAATTCCCTGATTTGTGTTTCGAGAAGCTCAAGGTTTTTGTTAGCCGCCAGAGCTATTACCTGCAGTTCATGAGGCCGGGCCCGAATTACATCCAGAGCTTGCTGGCCTATAGAGCCCGTCGAGCCCAGGACAGCTATTCTCCTCACACCACCCATATTAGGTAATAGTATATCACTGCCCCGACGAAGATGAGGCTGTCAAACCGGTCAAGAACACCACCGTGTCCCGGCAGCAGACTGCCTGACTCTTTCACTCCCATATTGCGCTTGAGCAAAGACTCAACCAAATCCCCAAGCTGAGCAATAAGGCCAACCAAAAAGCCGAGGACTACGATTTGCCAGTATTTGAAGGCAAAAGGAGAAATCGCGTTGAGCACTGCCGCTATGGCAGTAGCACCCAGGATGGCACATATCAAACCCCCTATGACCCCTTCCCAGGTTTTAGATGGGCTTATCATAGGAGCCAGCCTATGCCTACCCCATGCTCTTCCAATGAAATAAGCGCCCGTGTCGTTGGCAAACGTAGTCAGCATAGCCAGGCAAACCCAATTGCGACCATCCTCAAGCCCTCGCAGACTTAGCCAGTGGCTCAACATCCACCCTATATAGAAAGCGCCCGCTATTGCCCATGCCCACTTGCTGAATGCCTTATCTTTCGATGAGAGGCCCAAGAGCCAAATCAAAGAAATCAAGACAGTAGCGGTAATGACTACGGCCAAGACATCAGGGCTCCTCTCCTGATAATGAGGACCCAAGACAAGCCCCAGTACGAGTATTAGGCCCAGATACAGCAAAGGCTCTCTGTTGTCAAAATCGTACAGACGGTAGAACTCGTAGGTGCTGGCTAAGGCTGCTGCGGCTATCAGAAGGCTAAACCAGGGGTCACCAAACCAAATGGCAAGAATGACCAGGGGCACGCCCACAACGCCAGTTATGACTCTCTGCTTTAGCACAGTCATATTCTAACAGCTTTTGAGCGGCTATGGACTTGACGGGGAAATGGGATATCCCATTAGGGGCTGTTGCGTGGAAGCAGATAACTACAACCCCGATGGCATAGTATTGATAACCATTGTGCTCATGCCTATGATGGGCAACAAGCCAGCCCTCACAATAGGCTTAAAGCCAGGATGCTCATCTATGAACCTGGCTATCGGGGGACTGAGCATGTAATAGAAATCTACGAAGGCCTTTCCCACCGCGTTGGTCAGCAGGTACCCATCTCTGAACTGACGGAGAATCTGTACTTCCTCCGATCTCGAAGTGCCGTAGGCTGCCGTGGCGATGAAGCACCATCCACCCCCACTGAAGTTTGCTCTGATCGTGTAGGAGCTATCCATCGTAATTGTCGTCGATGCAGAGTTAACATCGGCAACGGTGTCCACATCGCCCGACCAGTTGATAAACTCACGGTCTTCCTCAGCCTCCGCTACAAGACTGACCTCAGTACCGAGAGGATAGAAGGATTCCTCTTCTTCGGGAACCGTTACCGAACCTCCAGGAGTGCTGTATACCGTTAACAGCGCTACCGGTTCAGGATGAGACGTCTCAAAAGTGGCAGTGATAGAGTAGGAGGCATTCATAGCAATGGTGGTCTCAGCAGAATTGACATCGGCTACAGTACTGACATTGCCGGTCCACCTGGCAAAATAGTAGCCTTCGTTGGGTTGAGCAACCAAGTCAACCGTACTGTTTGCGGCATGGACAGAAATCCCTTCCTCAGGCTGGGTTACCGAGCCACCTTCGGTGCTGGAAATGCTAAGGCT
>JBKHJJ010000078.1:0-6461 GCA_046538185.1 Dehalococcoidia bacterium | reverse complement strand
GGCATCTACTATCAGCGTATAGAGGTTACCCTGAGGCCTTCGATATTGTAGTCCTTACCATCGGTCTTCCACTGTGGCCGGTGGTGGATAGTTGCTTTAGGACGTCATGGAAAGCGCGACCCGGAAATCTGCGCTGGGAAAACTTCATAATTCGCAGTAGGTGTGCTCGAAATCGCGAAGCGAGCGATGCTAAACCGCGTTATCAGAAATCGGGTTAACCGCCACAATTATCTCTGCGGGCAACCCAAATATTCTGACCGTTTCTTTGCTTTGTGTTTTAAGTCCCGCCTGAATCAGGCTTTGCTCTGCATAAATCGGTCTGGAACCGATGTACTTTGGGCATTTGGTATGTACCCATTCATATAGCCTCAGAAATACGGATTGCCCATCTTCCTTTGACATACTGGCTGCTCCCAGTCTTCTCCCGGGCTTAAGCACCCTCCGTGTCTCTTGGAGCACCCTGGGAATCTCTGGTGTGTCCACAACCTCAAGTACGAAGGTCATGAAAACCGCATCGAAGGCGTCGTCGACAAAAGGGAGGCAGGTAGCATCGCCCAAATACAGGTCGGCTCTGTTTGCCAGTCCTGCTTTCTCCAGTCTTTTCCTGGTCAGTGCAATCATACGTGGGGAAATATCGATGCCGTAAACCCTTCCCGTTTGGCCGATGGATTCCCCGATCAGCTTCAGGCAGTATCCGAAACCAAACCCAATTTCCAGCACCGTTTCCCCTTCTGCGATTGACAGGCGTTCCAGCGCCATCTGTCCATACTTTCGGCCCAATGCGCCGATCGTGTAGCCATAGTATCTGCTGAGCGTGTCGTAGGCTTGTCTGGCTTCCTCTTTGGTTCTGGGGACCGGAAGTATGCCCGATAGCTTTGACCTGTTTTCTCCGTTCACGTTTCTGACCCAAGCTTACCACATCCCTGGATCGGCATAAAGCATATATGTGATTATGCGCATAGTGCAGCGAGAACCAACGATAATGGCATGATAGGCATACCGTATAGGGTTGCCTGGCAGTTTCAATAATAGGGCTCAGAAACTGAATCTGTGCTAGAATATCGCGACGGAGGAAATCAAGATGGAAAAGCGTAAACCAGAAGCCCCCGTACATAGCAATGTCGCCCAGAACATAGCGGAACTGCAGGAGAAAGCGAAAACCGAGCGGGTTGCGGCGTTTCTTGGCATAAGGTTGATTGAGCTATCTGAAGGTTATGCCAGGGTGGCAATGCAGCTACGGCCTGAATATACTAATTTCAATGGACTTGTATTTGGTGGCATAGTGATGTCGGTAGCTGATGAGGCCTTTGCCTATGCTACGAATTCGGTAATCACTCCTAATGTGGCCTCACAGTTCAACATCCATTTCGTTGCCGGGGCTGGCCTGTACGACGAGTTGATTGGCGAGTGCCGGGTAGTGAGGGCAGGCAAGCGCGTTTGTATCTCAGAGATGAAGGTTACCAACCAGGAGGGCAAACTGATAGCCAGTGCGACGGGCACAACCATTCCGCTGATTAGCCGTTAGGCGGAATTCACCCTGAGGTGGGGCAAGTGGGTTGTTGGGTGGCCTTCTATGATAACGGATAAAGGGAGTAGGATGGGACGAAGGACACATAAAAGCGGGATACCCCCAGAATCTTTCTAGAATGCACCTGAGAGTGTCAAGAAAGGGCGTTGTATCTGTGATGCCAGAATTATATATGTATGGGTTGGGGGCTGTTGTGTGCATGTGGTCTTGACGACAGTTGTCAGGGGTGGATGCGTTGTCAGTGGGAGCACCCGAGTAAGTGCTTCGTCGGAGGCGGGAGATTATGCGTTGATCACCGCGGATGGGTGTCTCTGCCTAGACATCACCGATCAAGGTACCCATGTTCATTCAGTGCTTAGGCCTGAATAATCTATGCCACCATCTTTGCTTAGTGGTCTGCTTAGGGCCCTCCAGAAGCAGAAGTCGCTCCTGAAGCAGTTCGGCTTTAGCTTTCCAATAGCCGACTTCCTGGGATAGTTGCTCTATTCTAGTGATAAGTGGTTCGGTGGACAATGAGCTATCTGATAATGGGTGGGTGATGATGGGTAGCTCATCAATAATGTAGGAATCGCCGAACTTGGAGGGGACCAGCCTGGCGTGGAGTTTGCCGGACTTGATGTAGCGTCGAACCGTAACAATGGAGACTCCTAGAGCCTGGGCAGCCTCCCTCAACGTGTAGCCCGCCATTAGTAATATTGTAACACCCTGATCAATGGTGAGAAAGGGTGCATGCAGAACAGCGGTGCTCTTTTTGTGGGGACAGGACTAGTTGGGAGGGGGTCGGAGAAGGGAAGTGGATCGAGTGATAGTCTGGCAAGGTGAACTAGGCTGGTTCTGGCCGCCTGAGAACTTCAGAAAATACGGCATCCTCCAGGACTTGTGAGATGTCCTTGAGGAGCATGCTCTCTTCTAGCGCTTCGTCCTTTATGGCTTCACCGAGCATGACAGTGCAGGTAGGGCAGGCTACTGCCAGTACTGTAGCCCCGGTGTCGTGGGCCTCTCTTATCCTGATTCTTGACGGGCTGGTTGGGCCGCCGCCGAAGAAATCGGTGTAGAAATTACCGCTGCCCCCGCCGCAACAGAAGGAGTTTTGGCGGTTCCTTCCCATCTCCACCAGCTCAACACCGTCGATGGCCCCTAGTATCTCGCGCGGCGCTTCATACTCGTTGGCGTGCCTGCCCAGAAAACAAGGGTCGTGATAGGTGACTTTGACATTGAGCTTGGAAGCCGGCTTCAGTTCTTCCGCTTTGATGAGGTCGCGCAGTACCTGCGTATAGTGAAATACTTGAAATCCAGCCGGGTATTCCTTTCGGAATACGTTGTACGCATGAGGGGAAAGTGCTATGATCTTCTTGACACCGGCCTTCTGAAAGAGGATAGTGTTCCTCTCTCTTAGCGTGCCGAAAAGACGGCTCTCGCCGAGTATATGGACTTCATTGCCGTCGCAATCTTCCTCAGGACCTAATATGCCAAAGGAAAGGCCGGCCTTGAGAAAGAGCCTGCCCACTGCTTGAGCAGTCTTCTGCACCTTTTCGTCAAAGGAACCAACACAGCCGACATAGAAGAGGAATTCTTGGCCACTATATGGCTCTATGCCCATATCCCGGGCCCACCGGCCCCGGTTCTGTCTCAGTTCGCGATAAGGATTACCGTAGGCTTCGATATTACGGAAAAAGCGTGCCACCTTGGGACCAACCAGTCCATCATTCACCACCTGCTGTCTGGCTGCTACTATCATATTGACAATATCTTTGTTGAAGGAGAACTTGCAGCTCTGGACACAGTTATTGCAGGTAGTACAGGAGTAGAGTATATCGCCCAGCGATTCGGACCATTGGATCTCCTTTTCTTGCCAGGCCCGTACAAGCCAGATCAGGCCCCCCGGTGAGTAGCTCTTCAGCCGGAACCTGTTGTAGATGGGACAATTGAATTCTGAATAGTCCAGGGTTAGCTGGCAATAGCCGCAGCCGAAGCACCTGTGGATTAGGTTCTCATAATCTTCCAGGGAAATTTAGCTCACCTCCCAGTTTCCCGGATTCATGATGCCATTTGGGTCCAGCATCTTCTTAATTCTGTCTATCAGCAGACGTGTATTGGGGTCCATTCTTTCCAGGATTAACTTCTGTGCCGGCAGTTCCGGCTTCCAGACTACCCCTCCCAGCTCAAGGGTCAGGCGGTTAGTGTCCTCTAGAGCGCCTCTGGCTCTTTCTGCCTCATCAGGGATAGCCCGGTTGAAGGCGTAGGAGAAGGCGAGCATGACGCTGTGTCCGTTGGGCAGGAGTTGTATTCCCAGCTGGTAGAAGAAGTCGTACTTGTGGGCGATCTCAATCCCCTTGTGCCAGGCCTGTGGTATTACCTCTATGGGAAGTATAGCCCCAGTGTACTCAAAGCCTCCGCCCTTCCTGAAATCGGCAGCGGTGGCTGCGAAGGGAGGAACACCCAGAAACCTCTCCCGCAGCGGGGTAAGTGCCGGCTCCTCGTTCACAGGGGACAACTTGTCCTGGTATTTTTGGAAGGCCTGGTTGTGCAGCTCCCTCTTGGCATCAAACTCGGCCTGCGACTGCCCGGAGATAACGACAATGTAGTATATACGCTGTGCCCACCTTGGCTTCTCCTGAGTGATAATGAAGCAGTTCTCCAGGAGATTGATCTCGCTCAGTTCGATTATTGCCTCCGGAATGAGCTCGCTGCTGTCGGAAACGAACAGCAAAAGGTCTCTGTAGCGGGGTTTGGGGAACAGCTGCATTGAGAGCTTGGTGACGATGCCGGTCGTGCCCAGCCAGCCCAAGAATAGGCCCATGAGGTCAGGCAGGGGGTCCCGCGTAAACCACTTGGGACTTATTGAGCCCGAGCCCAGCTTGCACACTTCGCCGGTGGGCAAAACCACCTCCATGCCGTTGACCATCTGGGAGTTGACGCCGTACCTTGGTGTCAGGTGTCCGTGCCCGTGAATGAGTATGTTGCCGACTATGGTGGCTGTGGGGGGTGACTCCGGGGTTGAGTGCTGGAGGTGTGGGTGATGCTTCTCAAGATAGGCCCCGAGGGAAGCCTGGGTGACCCCGGCCTCAATTACCGCATATCGACTGGCTTCGTTGACCTCTATTATGCTGTCCATCCTTTTCATGTCCAGCACAATGCCACCTCTGACAGGAACTGTAAGGGCCGACAGAGTCAAGCCTCCTCCCATCGGCGTGAGGGGGACTTTGTTCTCGTTGGCCATGCCGACTATCCGTTGGATCTCATCTACCGTACGGGGCATCACCACGCAGTCGGTCTGGCGTGGCTTCTGTGCCCCGGGGTCGCGTGAGTAGAGATAGAGGTCTTCGGTGCGGTTTGATGCGTAGTCCTGGCCAACAATCTCAGCCAGCCGGCTCAGGATATCCTGTGGCATATGTGGTAGCATTGTAGCATAGCTTAAGGTATTTTGGTAATTGATGGGATTGCCATTCTCGACGTTACGGTCTTGCCAATCTGTCATCTGCCGGTAACCATAACTGGGTACGTGAAGGCAAGGGGATAGCGCGGACATCCAGCCGACGGCTATTGTGATCTCAATTCTCTAGTCAATTTCCAGAAATCTGCGACCAAAAGTATTGACAAAATTGATAATGCTGTTTATAATATGTCAATATTGTTAATGGCCACATTAAATATATTAACTATTTTGGCGGTGTAATATGGCTAAAGAATGGCATGAACTCACAAACATGACCCATGGTAAGCCGATAACGGTCGAGCGTGTACGCGTGGTAAACAGCGACATTGCTATTGAGGGGAGCTTCACACTTCCGCCTCTTGCTAATCTCTCCGCCGAGGACCAGGTCTTCGTGATGGCATTTGTCCGTTGCCATGGCTCCATCAAGGAGATGGAAGAGATTTTCGGCATTAGCTATCCCACTGTCAAAAACAGGATTAGCCGCATCGCCAGACAGCTTGAATTCGTGGAGATCGTTAAGATGCCGATGGAGATAGAGATTATCAGTGAACTGGAACGGGGTGAGATTTCCGCTGAGGAAGCAATAAGGAGGTTGTCCAAATGAATCGTCCGCCAGTGTTGATGCACCTCAGGATTCAGAAGGAAGAAAGGGGGTTTGACTTGTGGCTGCCGTTATTCCTGTTGCTTTTGCTGGCGCTGGTAGTGTTTATTATCGTATCACCGCTGATAGTGATCGCGATTCTCGTCCTCTGGCCTAGTGGCCGGGGCAGAACGATAATACTCATCATAAGGGCTGCCTTCCAGACGTTGTGGTCGATGCGGGGGCTCAAGGTCGATGTTCATAGTGGGCCTCGATGCATGTATTTTAC
Source organism: Dehalococcoidia bacterium (assembly GCA_046538185.1). Lineage (GTDB taxonomy): Bacteria > Chloroflexota > Dehalococcoidia > GIF9 > AB-539-J10 > RBG-13-51-36. The sequence continues at coordinate 628 of JBKHJJ010000078.1, read as the reverse complement.
TGTGGTATAAACGACAAAGGAGAATATGAGAATGAGTGAGAGCAAGAAGAGAATCCTGGAGATGCTTGCCCAAAAGAAGATAAGCACTGATGAAGCTTATCGCCTGCTCGACGCGCTCGAAACCGGTGAGCGTGGACAGGAAAGCACCGCGAAAGCGAGTACGACCGTGAAGGAGAAGCCCAAGTATCTGCGTGTCATGGTGTTGCCGGATCCTGACAACGAGCATCCAGAGAATGTTGACCGTGTCAATGTGCGTGTACCGATGTCCCTAATACGGGCCGGTGTCAAGCTGACCTCGCTGATACCGCCTGAAGCTCGAGATAAGGTAAATGGCGCTTTGCGTGGGAAGGGCATCGATTTTGACGTACGTAACCTGAAACCGGAAGACCTTGAAGAGCTCATCGAAGCCCTCGAGGACCTCGAGGTAGACGTGGTAGGCAGTAAGGGAGAAAAGGTAAAGGTTTCAGTTGAGTATTAGACTCAGAGAAACAGTCTCCGGAAGGGATCGGCTGTTGGATGTGAATGGGTGCAGGTCAATCCAATGAATGCAAGTAGTCGAAGCGAGAGACTTCAACATAGAAAGGAGAACTGAGATGGGTTACTTTCGAATACTGGCGGCAATACCGGG
>JBKHJJ010000077.1:0-6651 GCA_046538185.1 Dehalococcoidia bacterium | reverse complement strand
GTGAGAACGGTTTCTCGCCTCAGGTCGGTGGCGACATCCAGAGGTGTCATGTCAAAGTAGCCACCTGCATCCAATCCCTGAGTTCCCTTTGAATCCTGGAAATAGAAGTACTCCAGCTCGGGGCCTACATAGAAGGTGTACCCCATGTCAGCCGCCCGTTTCAGGTTCCTTTTCAGCACATATCTCGGGTCACCCTCAAAGAGCTCGCCACCGGGCCTCTGGATATCGCAGAACATCCTCGCTACCGCGTGGTGCACTCTGGGCCGCCAGGGAAGCAACTGAAAGGTATCGGGGTCAGGTATGGCCACCATATCGCTCTCGTCGATCCGAGCAAACCCTTCGATGGAGGAGCCATCAAAGCCCATCCCCTGCTCCAAGGCACCCTCCAGTTCCTCCACGGTAATAGCAAAGCTCTTCAAGACTCCCAGGATATCGGTGAACCACAACCTGATAAATTTGACGTCGTGCTCCTTAGCTAACTTGAGAACATATTCCCTGGCTTCTTCTCTGCTTCTGTGTTCCATTCTTGACCTCCTTTTTCGTTCTTGAGCGTCCTTCATATAGCATTGTCGCCGTCCTCGCCGGTCCGGATGCGCACCGCATTATCAACCGGAAGCACGAATATCTTTCCATCTCCCATTTCGCCAGTTCTAGCACAGCTGGCAATAGCATGCAGGACTTTGGGCAGGTCTTCATCAAGGACCACAACCTCGACCTTGAGCTTGGGAAGGAAGTCCACCCGGTATTCTCCTGCTCGCCACTGCAGCGTTAATCCCTTTTGACGGCCTCTGCCGCTTACCTCACTAACTGTCACGCCAAAATAACCGTTGTACTCCAGGCCTCTTTTGACGCTTTCCAGCTTTTCCTCCCTGATAATGGCTTCTATCTTTTTCATCTCAGCAACCCTCCGTATGCCCTTTCCCCATGTTGTGAGATATCCAGACCCACTGTTTCTTCCGTCCGTGTAACTCGCAGCCCAATGGTGACGTCGATTACCTTCCCCAGAAGCCAGGTAGCTAAGAAGGCATAAGCCCAGACTGCAGCAACTCCCACGAGCTGCCTGACAAGCTGCAAGGCATTACCCAGAAGCAAACCATCGGCGCCGGCCGCATTAACCGCCGCACTGGCAAAGATACCGGTCGCCAGGGCGCCCCAGGTGCCTCCCATACCATGCACTGCCCACACATCCAGGGACTCATCGATACCGTGCCTCATCCTTAAGAGAATGCAGTAGTAGCAGACCACTGCGGCCACAATGCCTATTGGTATCCCGGCCAGGGGTGCCACGAAGCCGGCCGCCGGAGTAACCGCCACGAGGCCAGCAATTGCCCCAGTAGCCGTGCCAAGCAGACTGGGACGCCGTTGACGCCAGCTAAGCATCATCCAGCTCAAAGCGCCAGCAGCGGCCGAAATGTTCGTGGTGACGAACGCGCTAGCAGCCAGTCCCCCCGAGGTCAGAGCACTGCCAGCATTGAAGCCAAACCAGCCAAACCAGAGCAGGCCAGCCCCGATCGCCACCATGGGAATGCTATGAGGCTCCATCGGCTCCCTACCCAAGAAACCCTTGCGCGCACCCAGCAATCTCGCCAAACCCAGGGCTGAGACGCCGGCAGCAATATGGACTACCGTCCCGCCCGCGAAGTCCAAAGCCCCCAATTCCGCCAGCCAGCCGCCATCACCCCAAACCCAGTGTGCCACAGGACAGTACACGGCGGTCAGCCACAAGACGGAGAAGACCAGGACGGCACTGAATTTCATCCGTTCGACTATTGCGCCCGTAATTAAAGCTACGGTGATTATGGCAAACATGCCCTGGAATACCACGAAGGCCAGGTGGGGAACTGTGCTGGCATAGACAGCAGATGGCATCTGTCCTACCTGTCTGAGACCTACCCAATCAAGCCCACCAATAATGCCTACTTTGTCGGGAGCGAAGCTCAGGCTATAGCCATAGAGCACCCATGCCAAACCGACCACGGCGAGAGCAGCGAAGCTCATCATCATTGTGGAGAGCACGCTCTTCCTTCTCACCATACCGCCGTAGAATAGAGCCACGCCCGGTGTCATCAACATAACCAGCGCCGCTGAAACCAGGATCCAGGCCGTATCAGCGGAGCTAACGGACATTTGGAACCCTCCGGCACTTCATGTCCACAATTTAACCCGCTATTGTTTCCGGAATATTACAGCCAGGTTAAATCTATGTTACGGAGGATAGCCACAGAAAACCGAGTCACCGAATGAGGGAAAGAGGAGAAGCTACAGATTCTCTCGTAGTCTGTAGCCGATATTTCTAACTGTCTCGATAAACGAATGGGTTGGGTCCTCGATCTTGCTTCTCAATCTCCTGATGTGAACATCTACAGTCCTGTCACCGCCATAGTAGTCCCATCCCCAAACCTTACTTAACAAAGCCTCCCGGCTAAAAACCTTCCCTTGATTGGTTGCCAGGAACTTGAGCAGCTGGTACTCCCTGAAAGTCAACGTTACCGGCCTGCCACTAAGAGATACTCTGTACGTGGAAACATCTATGACTAAGTCACCGCATTTGATCGTCTGTTTGGCGTCTATGCTCCCTTTCTGACTCAGAAGGCGCCTTATTCTGGCCACGATCTCATTCGCCTCGCCCGGTTTCACCACAAAATCATCTACGCTCGAACCAAGCCCGTTGAGCCTGTCGCTAGAGACGAGGGCGATGAGGGGGATATGGCTCTCCTGCCTTATCATTTGAGCTTTTTCCCATGCTTCCGAACCATTCGTCCCATCCTCCATATCCAACAACATCACCCCGGTAGACTGCCCCGCAATTTGGCCGACTGCGCTATCAATATGGGGACTAATCAAGCAGTCAAAGTCCGCCCGTGCAAGTACTGTCTTGAGTCTCCTTACCTGCTCGCTCCTGTTAGCTATTATAAATACTGTAGCCAAAGCCAGCTTCCCTTCACCAGTCTAGTAAGCATAGAGTCGGCCGTAGGGGCGAAGGTAAAGAGGGAAGAGCTTAATAAACTTGTGCTTTAGTATGGCCTCCGCGTCGTAGCCGAAGTGCTGTGCAAATTCACTCAGGAGCTTCTTCAAAACTGAATAGTCATCTTCATCGAGTTCAGCAACCCCTACTTCCCTGCCCAACTGAAATCCCTCAACTTCTCCTCTCATATAGATAGTGCCACCATGCATGCCCGTTCCGATGAAATTCGCCTTATGCCGCGCCCCTTCCCCGAGCGTCAGCCCCAAAAGGACCAGCACCCCGCCGGCCATATACTCGCCCAGGAAATCCTGCGCTGTGCCGCCTATAACCACCATCGGCTTCTTGTCTCCGTATTCTTTCATATGTATGCCCGCCCGATAACCCGCATCCTCTCTAACGAAAATCTTCCCTCCCCTGGCCGACAATCCAAGAATATCCCCGGCATGACCATGCACGACAATCTCGCCGTTGTTCATGGTATTCCCGCATCCGTCCTGGGCGTTACCATGAACGATAATCCTGGGGCTGTTCATGAAAGCCCCCAGATCATTTCCCGGCGTACCGAATATTTCGATTTCGACGGGCTTATCCAGGTCTGTGCCGATGTATCTCTGCCCGCAGATATTCCGCAATTCAATCTTCTCGGTTCCGTTCGATACGACATCCCTCAACCTGGCATTAAGTTCACGGTAGAGAACGCCCCGGGCATCTATTGTCACGACTTCTTTCATTCTAGCTTCCTGCCATCCTTACTCCAAGGATCTCCAGTTCAGTATCGGTAAGCCCAACTCCCCTCAGATGAAGGCGATTGCCCCGCAGGCTTTCCACGGCATTAATGCCCATACCACCCAGTATATCTTTAAGCTCAAGACTCCAGCCCCGGAGGAGATTGGATAGCCGTCTGGCCCCGATATCAGGGTTGATTCTCTTGGTCAACCAGGGATCCGTGGTGCAGACGCCCCAGGCACATTTTCCTGTGTGGCACTGCTGACAGAGTGCACATCCGAGGGCGACCAGAGCCGCAGTCCCGATATATACGGCATCGGCACCCAGAGCAATGGCTTTCGCTACATCCCCGCTGTTTCTGATTCCGCCTGCGATTACGACCGAAGCCTGATGTCTAATGCCCTCTTGCCTGAGACGGTCATCCACGGAAGCCAGGGCCAGCTCGATAGGAATGCCAACGTTGTCCCGAATTATCTTAGGCGCAGCGCCTGTAGAGCCACGCAGTCCGTCCAGGACTATGATGTCTGCTCCTGCCCGTACCATGCCACTGGCAATCGCTGCAGAATTGTGAACGGCAGCAATCTTCACGGACACCGGCTTGGTATAGTTTGTGGCTTCCTTCAGGGCGTAGACCAGCTGTGCCAGGTCTTCAATGGAGTAGATATCATGCTGCGGAGCCGGGGACAAGGCATCCGTCCCTTTAGGAATCATTCGCGTGCTCGACACTTCAGCACTCACCTTCTCCCCGGGGAGATGCCCCCCGATCCCGGGCTTAGCCCCTTGCCCAATCTTGATCTCCACCACCCTGGCTGCATCAAGGTACTCAGAGTGAACACCGAACCGTCCCGAAGCCACCTGCACTATGGTGTTGTTACCATACTTGTAAAGCCCGGGGTGAAGGCCACCCTCCCCTGTGTTCCAAAGAGTCCCCATTTCAGTGGCAGCCCTGGCCAGAGACTCCTGCACGTTAAGACTGATTGCACCATAAGACATAGCCGAAAACATTACAGGGATCTCGAGTTTGACCTGGGCGGCCAGTTCTGTCTCGAGGCCAAGCGGGCCGATATCTACCCTATCGGGTTTCCGTCCCAGGTAGGTGGTCAATTCCATCGGTTCACGCAGAGGGTCAATAGAGGGATTGGTCACCTGGCTGGCGTTCAGAACGAGGTGGTCCCAGTATACCCGGTAGCTCTTATCGTTGCCCATCCCGGTAAGAAGCACGCCACCGGTCTCGGACTGCTTGATGATGTCCTCGATAACCTCGGGGCGCCAGTTGTAATTCTCTCGATAATCCAGCGGGTTCCGTCTAACGGTCAGAGCCCTGGTAGGACAGAAAACGACGCAGCGATGACAGCCCACGCAATTCTCTTCGCAGCTCCTTATCTCATCGTCCTCGGCATCGTAAGAATGAACATCAAACGTGCACTGATTGACACAAACCTCGCACCTGATACACCGGGAATCGTCTCGCTCCACTATGAATTTCGGCGGTAGATACGTCTTCATTTCATCCTTTTCTTACGGGTATCCCTTTTCCCGCCAGGTAGTCCTTAGCCTGACCGATGGAATAAACCTGATAATGAAAGATGCCAGCGGCCAGAACGGCATCAGCTTTGCCTATAGTCAGCGCCTCATAGAGATGCTCAAGGTTTCCAGCGCCGCCACTGGCAATGACCGGCACTATCACCGCCTCGCTGATAGTACGTGTCAAACCCAGGTCATAGCCGGTCCGCTGACCGTCGGCATCCCAGCTGGTCACCAGCAATTCTCCAGCACCCAGACTTACGGCCCGCTCAGCCCATTCAACGGCGTCGGTGCCAGTAGGCCTTCGTCCCCCGTGAGTCAACACTTCCCATTTACCATCGGCGGAGCCTCCTGCCCGCTTAGCGTCAATAGCCACGACAATGCACTGACTGCCGAATTTCTCCGCGCCTTCACTTATGAGACCGGGGTTCTGCACCGCGGCGGTGTTAACAGATACCTTGTCTGCCCCTGCTTTCAGCATCCCGCGCACGTCGTTGATATCACGCAAACCTCCCCCGACAGTCAGGGGAACGAACACCTGCTCGGACACCTGCTCCACAATGTCAACCATGATGTCACGTTCCTCAGGCGTGGCGCCAATGTCCAGAAAGACGAGTTCGTCAGCACCCTCCTTGTAGTAGAAGGCGGCCAACTCTACGGGGTCGCCGGCATCTTGAAGATGAGTGAAGCTGGTCCCCTTGACTACCCGCCCTTGAAAAACATCAAGGCAGGGAATGAGTCTCCTGGTCAACATTTGCCTATGCCCCCTGTTTCTGCAGCCGGGGCTTTCTCAGGTCCGAGCGGTTTTCCCAGGCTACCGACAATAGGTTCACCGCCCATGGGAATCCAGGCCCGGTCGAGATCGGGAGAAACCAAGCGAATCGCCGACTCTTCAGAAGCAAGGTAAAGCACCGACCCTTTCACCCCTACGGTGAGAGGACGTAGTCTTATCCTATCGGTGAGACCAATCATCTCACCTTGATGAGCAATTATTACGGTAAAAGGTCCGTTAAGCAGAAGGCTGCCATAGACCTGACGCAAGGTCGTTAACAGCTTCTGTTCTTCTGAGGAACAGCGTTCTATGGCACTCCAGAATGGAGGTGCCAATATCTTAGCTACTATGTCAATAGGAAGTCCATGCCTCCGTATCAGAAGATCGACAGCGTAAGCCACCACCTCCGTGTCGGTCTGCATGGTACAGTTGTAGCCAAATTGCTCCAGGTAGCGCCGATTTATTCCGTAGGAAGAAATTTCGCCATTATGAACCACCGTCCAGTCCAGGATATTGAAGGGATGGGCTCCACCCCACCAACCAGGAGTATTGGTGGGAAATCTGCCGTGAGCTGTCCACAGATAACCTTCATATTGCTCCAGACAGAAGTATTCTGCTATCTCTTCAGGGTAGCCCACCCCCTTGAACACCGCCATATTCTTTC
>JBKHJJ010000076.1:0-6656 GCA_046538185.1 Dehalococcoidia bacterium | reverse complement strand
TCGCAATGACAGAGGGGAAGTGCCTCGTAATGACAGAGTAATGTCCCAGATTGCCGAGCCTGTTCCCAGCACAGGCGAGGAGTCTCGCCCCTGGCAATGACACCAGGGGAGCCGAGATTGGTTCGTCCCGATTGACCGGGACTCGCAATGACCCGGCGGGGGCTTCTCCTGGCAATGGCAGAGCCGTCCACCGAGATTGCTTCGGCTGGCTCTGCCAGCCTCGCAATGACAAAAGGGAAGTGCGTCGCAATGACAAAAGGGAGGTGCCTCGCAATGACAAAAGGGAAGTGCGTCGCAATGACAAAAGGGAAGTGCGTCGCAATGACAAAGGAGAAGTGCGTCGCAATGGCAGCGCGAGCAAACCTGGAACTATTGAGGAGCTCACTCTAACCATTTCTCTAAACCACCATATTATACTTTGGTTGCCTCGGCCAGCCATCTAGCTGAAGGAACCGTAGATAGAATACATGGCCGAAACCATGGACAAAACGACATACCCGACCAGCAGGCCCATGACTATGGTCATTACAGGTTGTATCATCGCGACGGCGGCACTAGTCTTGTCTGCGGCCTCGATCTCAAAGCTGTCGGCAACAGTGTCCAGCGTGTTGTCAAGGTTACCGGTCTCCTCCCCAACAGCCACCATCTGCGTCATCAACGGCAGGAAAAGAGGTCGCTTGCCCATAGGCCGCGACAGCCCCTCACCTCTGATCAATTCCTGCTGCACCCCGGTCAGGTTGTCGGCCATAGTCTTATTGTTGCTGTTATTAACGGCCATAGCCATCACCTCCGGCAAGGGCAGGCCGATCCTGATCAGCAACGCCATGACCCGGCAGCAACGGGAAAGCTCACCGAGGTGGACGATGCGCCCGATCACAGGCATTTTCAGCACCGTGGCATCCCACCAGTGTTTCCCACCCGGGGTCCTTATATAGAAATAGACGCCGAAAGCAATGGCTAGAATCGCGATTATCACATAGATGCCGTACTGACTGAACCAATCAGTGATACCTATAAGTATCCTGGTGGTTAAAGGTAACTCCACGCCAAATTGTTCGTACATGCTGGTAAAGGCCGGCAACACGAACGTAATCAATATGATCACTACGATAACAGCGACAAGAATCACGATGAATGGATAAGTTAACGCACTCTTGATCTGCTTCTCGACTGTGGCCCCTTTCTCTATGTGCGTAGCCATCTGCCTTAATACCAATTCCAGGTTACCGCCCTGTTCACCGGCAGCTATCGCCCGGTAGTACATTGGAGAGAAAGCCTGAGGGTGTTTGCTGAGAGCCAAAGACAGTGTACTGCCGGCACGGATGTCGGAGGCCACATCACCGATTATGCGCTTCAGCGTTTGACTATCGGTCTGCTCTTTCAGCAGATCCAGGGACATAACGAGATCGGTGCCGGATTCCAGAAGCAATGCCATCTGCCGGGAAAACATGATTATCTCTGACGGCTTTATGCGGGCAAAACGTCCCAGCAATTTCTCTTTGTTGAAAAAGGGGATGGACTCCTTAAGGCTAACCACCCGATACCCCCCATAGCTAAGCAATTCGGTTGCAGCTTCCTCGCTGGCAGCCGAAACCTTACCTCTCACCAATCTCTTGTCTTCAGTGTAGGCTGTATAAGCGAAATCCATTTATGACCTCCTACCGGCTAAGCCGTCGTGTAGGCATTTCGCAATACCTCCGAAGGAGTGGTAATGCCTGCCTTGACCTTGCGCATACCATCGCTCATCATAGATACCATGCCATCCTGAAGTGCCCGGTTCCGGATAGCGGTACTGCTGGCATGATCGCAGACCATCATTCCTATGGTCTCGCTCATATTCAGAATCTCAAATATTCCCGTCCGCCCCAAATAACCCGTATAAGCACAGGATTTGCAGCCGGTACCGTAGAGGAACTTGCTCTGCTTCTCTCCGGTTTCTTTTTCATAAGCCATCTGCTCCACTGCGGAAGCTTCTATATGATGGGTGCAGTCAGGACAAACGCGCCGAACCATGCGCTGAGCAACAACGCCAATAACCGCTGAAGCTATCAAAAAAGGCTCTACTTTCAGGTCAATGAGACGGGAGAGCACTCCAGCAACCTCATTAGCATGAACAGAGGAGAGCATCAGATGACCGGTCAAGGCGGCCTGGGTGGCTATATTGGCCGTCTCGGCATCACGTATCTCACCAACCAGTATGATGTCAGGGTCGAGACGCAGTATGGACCTCAAGCCGCTGGCAAAGGTAATGCCGGCCTGAGGATTAATCTGGATCTGGTTGATATCTCTAAACCTGTACTCGGCAGGGTCTTCAATAGTGATAATGTTTCTTCCCATGGTATCAAGGGAATTGATTGCGGCATATAAAGTAGTAGTTTTCCCGGCCCCGGTAGGACCGCTAACCAGAATCATGCCGTATGGGACCTTCAGCATGTTTTCGAACTTTGCCAGCGTATCGGGGTCCATACCCAATTCAGCTAACCCTAGCGTAGCCATCGACTTATCCAGGAGCCGCAGGGTCGCTCGCTCACCATGAACGGTGGGGGCGGTGGCGACTCTAAGGTCGATTTCTCGCCCCTTCGCCTCAGTAGAGAATTGACCGTCCTGAGGACGAAGGTGGTCGGCGATATTCATGCCACCCAGGATCTTTATGCGCGAGATGAGCGCCCGGTGGACACTGACGGGTAGAGACATCATGTCATGAAGGGTGCCGTCTATACGGTAGCGTACTCTCAGCCTGTCTTCCTGTGGCTCAATATGAATATCGGATGAGCGAGATTTGACTCCCTCTTCGATTATGAGATTGAGAGCTTGAACCAGGGGGGTATCAGTAGCAGCACTGAGCACAAGCTTTTCATCGTTTTCCTCAGCAGGTATGGAGATACGAGAAACCTGCTTTTCGATTTCGCTATACCCCTTGTAGTTGAAGTCGATGGCATCCCGGACTTCTTTAGCAGTGGCAGCCAACGGCTTGATTCTCTTCCGGCTCTGGGCTGCAAAGGCCTCCAGTGCAAATATGTCAGTCGGGTCCACCATGGCCACTTCCAGCGTATTGCCGGATATAGTTAGAGGTATAGCATTGTATCTTCTGGCCATCACCTCAGGAATTAGATTTAAGGCCTCAGCCTGAGGTTGCTGTCGCAGTAGCCTCACCTTCTCCGTCTTGACCAGCTTCTGGTCCGGCCTGGCGAGCAGCTCGTCACCCCTTGGTTCCGAAACTGGCTTCTCACCCAACACAAAGACTCTGATGCGCTGGTGCTCGGCGAATTGCCTCGCTTCAGGCGTGATCCCAGGCGATACGACGATGATCTTGCCGTCTGTCTCAGCATCGTAGGCCTTGGTATCGAATAAGGTCACCTGGTCCAGGCTCACCTCTTTCTGCCCACTGAGGAAATCTATGCCCAGCGTACGACCCACTTGATCAGTGTTGGTATGAGCCAGCACATCAAAGGTGTATTCAACCCCCGACTTGCCTTTGACTCTGGCTTTCTCCTGCACGTCATAGCCGAGGTCAATCAAAGACTGTAGTACTTGCTCTTTCGTCTCAAACTGGAGCGGCCCCCTGGGCTTAACCGGCTCCGCAGGTCTCGAGGCCAATAGCCTGTCAATCAACTCACCATCGATGACCTTTATTCGCTGCTTTCGAGCCAGCTGTTTCACATCCCGGTTGAGTTCGGGGGCGGCAAACAGAATCCTGTCGATGATGCCGCAATCGTACGCTTTGTTGGCAAAGTTGAAAACAGTCTGTGCTTCCTTCTCACTGTCACCGCCGGCAGTGACGCACACTGCCATAGTGTAGCTGTTGAAACCGTCGTCCATCTGAGCAAGCATATCGAAGGTATGTGTAACCTTCGATTTTCCCACAAGCTCAGCTCTCTCGGTTACTTGATACCCCCTCGCCTGCAGGTATTCCTTAATCCGAAACTTCAATTCTAGATTGACTTTCGTCCGACTTACCATGCTACCCACTCCTGAAAAGTCAGGTGAAGTGTAGTTCTCTACCTGGTCAAAGTCAAGGCTGCTAACTGTGTCCTTGTTCACTCGATTCACCTGTAATCATCCCTTGTCCTGTTGTTTGACGTTCTCAGCACGGTCCTGAAGAGGAGCACCCCTGCATACCCTGAAAGCTCCTCCCAGGAGCGCCTGATCCCGATAGACCGCGACCCACAATGATAAGGCAAACCCGCCGACAACAGACGGGAGTCGCTGCATGAACCGCACGCCCGCTCCCAGCTGCCTTGACCAGTCTTGTTTTGTGCTTCAATATCGTCTGGCATCAAGCGTATTCGCTTCCGGGTTTCCTGTTTTTCATCACGTTGTGTTCGACCTTCCACCTCCGGATATCTGTAGTTGACTAGTTCGCCAAGTACGAATTCGATAAAATGGTTGGTTACACGTGTTAATTGTATAGTGCGAGGCTCGCCTCGTGTCAATAGGCCATCGGTACTGGGATAAGCGAAACCGGGACGAGTTGCGGCGGTCGCTTGACGTTATTGACACTTATGGATGGGCCACACTGCTGCAGCTCTCAAGCGAGATTAAGACCTCTCTTCCGGTGAAATCCAGCCGCTGCGCAGAGCCAGAGCAACGGCGTGAGCTCTATCGTTGGCGTTCAGCTTACGAAGGATAGCACTAACATGGTTCTTGATCGTCTGTTCGCTGATTCCCAGAATATAGGCAATTTCTTTGTTTGAGTTACCCTCGGCAATGTGGTTCAAAATCTGCGTTTCCCTGTTGGTCAGGGGGGCGACCACGCCTCCCATCGTTCTCCGGAGGCCCTGAAACTGGTTCAGCACATGCTTGGCAACCTGCGGCCTGGTCATCAGGCTTTCATTTATGGGGTATTCACCGCCGAAGGCACGCCTTATGGTGCCGGCAAGCTCTTCGGAGGAGGTCTTCTTGTTCAGGCAGGCTACCGCCGCGGTCTTGATAACCTCGAAAAGCTCCGTATCATCGGGCGAGGGGCTGAGCACTATCACCTTAGTATTCGGGTAATTCTGTGCGATTTTCCTGGCGAGGTCGATGCCGCTGAGACTGGCCAGGTCGGAGCCGAGCAGAACAACATCCGGTAGACTGGCCTCAATTATCCCGAACGTATCCTCGGTCGGATCTGATTCCAGTATCTCCATATCAGACTGTGTAGATAGTGCATCGCGGACTCCGGCCCGGAAGAACGCTTGCTCGTCGATTATCATCACCTTGATCTTGTCCAATATTTAACTCCTTTTCAAGCTTTCTGTCGCTACAAAGTCGTGGCTTGCCCTTTCATACGTGCATATCAGCTTCATATTATATTAGCCCTCGTATCGTGTCAAGCACCGGGGACTTGACAAAACGCGGCAGCCAGGTAGTATAATGGTACCAGGACGAAAGTAATGAATCGGCGAAGGTCCAACATAGAAATAATAGGCGACATGCTGAGGGTCGGCGAGAACGGTGCCGGCAAGACGGAGATCATGTACAGCGCCAACATGAGCTATGCCCAGATACAGAAGTATCTCGGTTTTCTCCTGACTCACGGATTCATCAACAAAGTGCACGTGGGAAACCCCTCCGTCACCTATCGGGTGACTGAGAAAGGTGGAGCCCTGCTCAGGAATATCGACGGCATAATGGAAATACTCGAGTTCCAAAACGGCAACGGCAACGGAGCTTGAGGGCCGGATGCTGTATAGTCGCAGAGGGGTGCCTGCAAACAGATTAGGGTCACCCCTTTATTAATACAATAAGTAAAGGAGTGCTATGATAGGAGAGTTACATGGCTGAAAGAAGAATGCTAATAGTCGACGCTGAGCTGGTGAAAAGGATAGATGAGAACCGGGGCGATATGAGCCGGCCCGACTTCATCAACTTCCTCATCGATAGTCAGTTGAAGGAAGAAAGCAAGAAGTCGAGCAACGGTGTAACCCGGGAAGAATTTCACCAGTTTCAGGAAGGAACGAAAGAGCTACTGCGTAGTTTCCTGGAGTTCTTTATCAGCTACGGACTGGAGCTAGGCAAACAGCCGGGCGACAGTGAGTTCGAGCAACTGTCCCGGCAATTACAGAGCCTGGGTGCCTCCGCAAAAGCAAAGGGTTCCTGACTCTTTTCTCTTCGCATTCTCTCCGCGACCACACTCCTCACAGCTTCAAATAGAACTATCTTCTAGAACATAATCTCTTCCCAAGTTATCCCACCGTTGTCATACTGTTTCATACGTAATGACGTTCTGTATTGTCGCACATCGACTACAGGAACGGAGGTGCAGTCATGACAAGGCCAATTGATTTGCTGCGCGAGGGGAGGAGAGAGGAGCTATGGCAGGCGTGCTGTGGGTTTGTCGACCTCACCCTCGAACAGTTTATGACCATGCAGAAAAGACTACTTCAAGAGCAGATTGAGTTACTAAAGAGGTGTGAACTGGGGAGGAAAGTGATGGCTGGCGCCCTGCCCGACACAGTGGAAGAGTTCCGGGAGCAGGTACCTTTAACTACCTACGGCGATTATTTGCCTGAGCTTGAGGAAAAAAGAGAAGACGTGTTGCCGGCAAAGCCTGCCATGTGGGTGCATACCGTAGGCAGGATCGGCGAATACAATTTCAAATGGGTGCCCTTATCCGAAGCGTTCATACGTGAGTTTGAACGAGTGGCGGGAGGTGTCGGGCTTTTGGCTTCCTG
>JBKHJJ010000075.1:0-6715 GCA_046538185.1 Dehalococcoidia bacterium | reverse complement strand
GGACAGCATAGTGCCTATAGCAGGACCGAAGAATTGCTCGTCTTCATTACACAGAGGTTTTTCCCAGGCAGCGCAGAGCAGGTGAGGCTTTAGGACGTAACGATTGTCAGGATTTATTATGGCATTGTCAAAGTTCTTGCTGAAAAAGAAGTCTGGATAACGCATCAGGTATTGATCGAGCGGGTCTTCCTGGGCAATGAGAATGCTCAGAGAGCTGTGGGTGCTTCGTCCGCTGCGTCCTGCCTGCTGCCAGGCACTGGCAATGCTTCCCGGATAGCCGGTAAGCACAGTTGCTTCTAGGTCGCCGATGTCTATTCCTAGCTCCAGGGCCGTTGTGGCAACCAGGCCAAGAAGCTCACCGTCGAAGAATAGATGTTCAATCCGGCGTCTGTCTTGGGGAAGATATCCCGCCCGGTAGGGACTGATTCTATCCGCCAGTGAGGGCGATAATTGTCCGCGGGCATAAATGTAAATGAGCTCGGTCAGCTTGCGAGTACGGGCAAACACCAGGCCTCGGATATCGTTCTGCACGAATTGGCTGAGAAGGAATGCTGCCTCACTGTTGGGGCTCCGTCGGCTAGCCCTGGCCTCATTAATGAAGGGAGGGTTCCAGAAAGCGAAGTATTTCTCGCCATGCGGCGACCCGTCCTCGACAATGGCCTCAAAAGGCAAGTCAACGATATGGTGCGCATGTTCTTCGGGATTGGCAATAGTGGCGGAGCTGCAGAGGAACTGAGGATTAGAGTTATAGAGATCACAGAGCCGTCGTAGCCGCCGCACGACATTAGCCACGTGAGAGCCAAAAACGCCCCGATAGATGTGAGTCTCGTCTATGACGACAAATTTGAGATTGCGAAAGAATCTGGACCACGATTGATGGTTGGGCAAAATACCGAGGTGCAGCATATCCGGGTTTGTGAGTACCACTCTTGCTTGTTTCCTGATGTCTGCTCTCTCATTGTGGGGTGTATCACCATCAAAAGTAGTGACGACTTGAGGGTTGATTGCTTCGCCATGATATGATGGTGCTGACAGTGGGCGAACGATTTGTCTAAGGCTACGCAATTGATCATGGGCCAGAGCTTTTGTGGGGAAGATGTAAAGAGCGCGGCTGTTCCTATTGTGCAGAAGAGCGTCAACAGTGGCCAGGTGATAGCATAGAGTTTTGCCACTGGCGCTGGGTGTGGCAATTATCACGTTTTTACCGCCCAAAATAGCATTCGTTGCCTTTGCTTGATGACTGTAGAGGCTGGCTATACCTATAGATTCCAAACATGTCTGGAGATCAGGGTGCAGAGGGTTGGCCAGTCTACCGATGGTAGCATCCTGTGGAGGTATACGTTCGATGTGAACAATCTGCCTGCGGTAGTCGGGCAGAGTCATGAGATAGTGAAGAAAAGCGGCGGCATCCATCAAGGAAAGGTTTCTATTTCCGAACTCAATAGCTCTACGTCGGGATAGTTCTGGATGATAAATCTGATGACATTGGATAAAGTCTCTTCGGCATGTCTTCTGCGGTTACTGACGCAAGCGATGCCCAAAGTGGCCAACTGCCACCGATCCTGGTTGTCAGTTTCAGCTATCGAAACCTTGTACCTGTTCTGTAGCCGTGCAATGATGGACTTGATCACCTGCCTCTTACCTTTAAGGGACTGGTTCTCAGGGAGGCGAAGCTCAATCTGACACACACTTACGTTCATTGTCTAGTTGCCAGCTGTCATCTTGCCGGTGAATGCTCTATATTATAGTTCGTTTGCGGCGAGGCAGGAAAGTGCGGCGAATGGACATCCCGTATGCCATCCTGTTCCTTTCAGATGAGAGGAGAGGAGATCAAAACCCCTGACCCACAATATATGTAGCGAGGTCAGCGAGACGACAGCTATAGCCCCATTCGTTGTCGTACCAAGCTAACACCTTGACGAAGTTGTCGTCGATCACCATAGTGCTTGGAGCATCGAAGATGGCACTGGCTGGATTCCCCCTGAAATCCGAGCTTACCAGTGGTTCTTCACAATACTCCAGGATTCCTTTGAGTTCTTTGGCGGCGGCGTTACTAAAAGCATTGTTAACCTCGTCAACGCTTATCTTTGTGTTCAGATCGGCGACAAAGTCAACTACAGATACCACCGAAGTGGGCACCCTCAAGGCAATGCCATGTAGCTTCCCTTGAAGTTCTGGAATGACTACGCCTACAACTCGGGCTGCGCCGGTAGTAGTAGGGATGATGTTTATGGCCGCGGCTCTTGCCCGGCGCAGGTCGCGATGGAATACGTCCAATATCGTCTGGTCGTTGGTATAGGCGTGAACAGTGGTCATTAACCCGTGAACGATGCCGAAATTCTGGTGGAGGACTTTGACTACGGGGGCAATGCAGTTGGTAGTGCAGGAACCATTGGATATAATGCGGTGCTTTGCCGGGTCATATTGTTTCTCGTTGACACCAAGGACGATGGATACATCTTCTTCCTGAGCCGGGGCTGAAATAATTACTTTCTTGGCACCGCCTTGAAGATGGGCGGCAGCCTTGCTTGCCTGAGTGAAAAGCCCGGTCGATTCAATCACAATCTCTACTCCGTAATGCCGCCAGGGGATCTTCGCCGGATCGCGCTCAGCTAATACCTTTATCTGCCTTCCGTCGACTGTGATGAAATCATCTTTGGTCTCCACCTTACCGGGGTAGATGCCATAATTGCTGTCATACTTAAGAAGATGGGCATTTGTCTTAGCGTCGGTAAGGTCGTTCACCGCCGTTACTTCCAATTTACCGACACAACGCTGGAGGATTGCCTTCAGAGCCAACCTGCCGATGCGCCCGAAACCGTTGATTCCTATCTTTGTTGCCATTCTTGTCCTCGCCTTTCCTTATTATTCGTTCTCATTCTCAATCTGCCCGATTCCCTCAAGGGAGGGAGCGGTAAGACTAGTCTTTAGATATATACAGAGAAGCACCGTCCATGTCGACGTTGCCTACCCTGTCTTCTTCCTTCAAGAGCTTAAGGTGGGCGATGGTCTCACTGAGCGCCATTCTCTTGTCCCAGAGTCCCAGGTTCTGAAAAGCAGTGCTTGCCCCGCCTGCTGTCCAGGGAATCTGCTGGGCTATCTCATAGGCTGTCTTGAGGCCGCTGCCCATAGACCTCATGATGGCTCTTTTCCTGTCCTCGTGGTGCTTTAGTATCTCTTCTATTCTAAGACCTAAGGCATTGAACACTGGTCCGTGTCCGGGAAGGACAAAACGAACCTTAAGGCGTGCCACTCTCCCAAGCGAAGAGAGATAGTCGCTCAGAGGGTTATCACCAGAGTGTGGATTGAAGCCAACGTGGGGAGTAGTGTCGTACAAAACGTGGTCACCGCTCAGAATGAACTTCTTCTCTCGTTCATAAAGACAGATATGGCCTGGCGAGTGCCCGGGCGTCCAAAATACCTCGAATTCGAAAGAGTCGTTGGAAATCGTATCTCCGTCCTCCAGCTTCACTTGAGGTAAATCTGCTGTGACATACTTATTCATCCATAGTGAAGCCTCTTGCAGCTGAGGCAATTCGTCGTCAGGGACACCGTTCTGTCGAAGCATCTCCCCCACCTTTTTGAGCAATGCCGCAAAGTCTTTGTACCTGGGAAGGATGAGACCCGCATCGACTCTGTGCATCGCCACTTCGGCGCCACAGATTTGTTTTATCTTGGCTGATAACCCGTAGTGGTCGGGATGCACATGGGTGACTACTAATTTCTTGATATCTCGAAGTTTGAGGTTGGCAGCCTTCAGTCCCTCCTGGAGCGCCCAGAGAGCTTCCTGGCTATCCCAACCGGCGTCAACCAGTATGTGCCCATCGCTGCCTTCGATTACGTAAACATTGGTGTGCCACGATCCGTCTCCGGGGGATGGGGCCTTTATTTGGTGAACGCCGTTAAGTACCTGCATTATTTCGTCCTCTCTAGATTATATAACACCCTCCTGCCAGGGTATTGCGCAGCCCCTCCCAGTTCCTCCTCTATCTTGAGAAGGCGATTGTACTTAGCCAGTCTCTCGCTCCGACAAGGTGCGCCGGCTTTGATGAATCCAGCGTTGCAAGCTACTGCTATGTCGGCAATGGTGGTATCTTCAGTCTCACCGGACCTGTGGCTGATGATGGTTGTCCACCCTGCCTCCTGTGCCCTTTTGATAACGGCCATAGTCTCAGTGAGCGTGCCTATTTGATTGACCTTAATCAGGACCGAGTTGGAAGCTTTCTGGGCAATGCCCTGTTCGAGACGCTTCATGTTGGTGGCATAAAGGTCATCGCCCACAAGTAGAAGCCGCTTTCCTAGCTCAGCAGTGAGTGATGACCAGGTCTCCCAATCATCTTCAGCTAACCCGTCTTCAATGCTAATAACGGGGTAATTCCCGACTAAGTTGACATAATAGTTTATCATCTCTGTAGAAGTGAAAGTAGTACCTTCTCGGGAGAGGACGTACTTCCCGTCTTGGTAGAGTTCACTGGCGGCCGGATCCAGGGCGATAAACAGGTCCTGGCCGGCCTTGTAGCCCGCCTCTTCAATGGCTGCCAATATCAACTCCAATGCATTCTGATTGGAGGGAATCTGGGGGGCGAAGCCACCTTCATCTCCTACGTTGGTGCTCAGTCCCTTGCCGTCAAGGACTTCGCGCAGGGAGTGATATACCTCGCTGCTTATTCGCATTGCTCCGCTGAAACTGGCGGCGCCCAGCGGCACTATCATGAATTCCTGAAAATCAGTAGAGCCACGGGCGTGCTTGCCACCGTTTATAATATTTAGCATAGGGATAGGCAACAGGTTAGCTTCTGCCTGTCCTAAATGGCTGTACAAAGGAACCGCCCAGTAGTTGGCTGCGGCCTTAGCCACGGCGAGCGACGTTCCCAGAATGGCATTGGCCCCCAGTCGGGCCTTGTTAGGGGTGCCATCAAGTTCAATCAGCCGCCAGTCGATAGTTGCCTGATCTGCAACAGACATCCCAGCTATTGCTGAGGCAATCTCAGTATTGATATTCTCTACGGCTTGCAGTACGCCCAGTCCGCGATATATGCCTGGATCACCATCTCGAAGCTCTATGGCCTCATATTTTCCCGTACTTGCTCCTGAAGGGACAGAAGCGATGCCCACGGTGCCATCAGTCAATACTACCTGCGCCTCAACAGTGGGGTTACCGCGCGAATCAAGAATCTGTCTGGCTCTTACACTTTCAATACTCGCCATTTCTACGCACATCCTATGGCTAAGCCACTGTCATTGCGAGCGCAGTAGAGCAATCTCATGATTTTCTGTGCCCCATGACCAGGGAAATTGCTTGATCCACTGCTTCGGAGGCCGTATGGACTCTGGTTATAGAATCATCCTCCTGCCCGTTTCGGGACAGTGACCAGGTGTTCAGGCCGATGACTGGGATGCTGCTCTTGAAAGCAAAAGCAATTTCGCTTAGCGTTCCATAGCCTCCGCCGATGGCAATTACTGCCTGGGCTGACTTCACCACCGCTGCGTTTCTGGCCTCACCCATGCCAGAGACTATAGGAACATCTATCCAGGGGTTGGCTGTGGTTGCGTCTGTACCGGGCAAAATGCCGACGGTCAAGCCGCCTCTTGACTTAGCGCCCCGACAAACAGCTTCCATCACTCCACCTAGGCCCCCGCACAATATTGTGGCGCCTCGCTCGGCCAGCAACGCACCCACGGTTTCTGCCAGCTTGGATTCCTCTGCAGAGCAAGCCGAATCTCCAACGACTGCGATGTTCATCTTCTGACTGGCATACTATGTTATCATACCACGCTGAGTGTCTGTGAACTTCATTGTAGCATGATTCCATATTGCATAAGAAAAGTTGAAATGTGGGGTTGTTGAACAAGCCGCCATGTTGATATTGGCATATCCCATCCAGCGAGTTTGACCTCGAAGCATCCGGCAATCATGGTATGGTCCGGAGCAAACCGCCGTATGTTCCGAAGCTGCAGCGACTACGAGGATAGATGCCCGCTAGCGAACATCGCACTGGCCGTATTCATTATGTCCCACAGCCACCACAAGACCGTCGTTCTGAAGCCCCACTGTGTGATAGCCACCCGCGGCAACGTGGACGATTCCCGACCAGCTGCCGACATCGCACTGCCCCTCAAAATTTCGTCCCAGCGTGATCACCGTGGCCTCAGACTTGAGGCCTACCGTATGGTAGCCACCTGCGGCGACTTGGAAGATACCCGTCCAGTCATCGACATTGCATTGCCCATCGTCATTCAGTCCCGTGGCGACGACAATCCCGTTGGATTTGATCCCTACAGTGTGAAATGCGCCCGCTGAGATCTGCGTGATATCTGTCCAACTGGCCACATCGCACTGGCCGTCATCATTGAGCCCTGCCGCGACGACGGTGCCATCAGCCTTAAGACCCAAAGTGTGATGCCCACCGGCAACGATCTGCACGATACCCGCCCAGCCATCGACATTGCACTGGCCGTGGTAGTTGTGCCCAGCGGCAATCACGGTGCCGTTGGCCTTGCGCCCCACCGTGTGAAACCCCCCTGCAGCGATCTCAACAACATCCGCCAAGTCGTCGACATCGCACTGCCCCTCAATGTTCCGCCCCAGGGCGACCACCGTGGCGTCTGCCTTGAGACCCACCGTGTGATAGGCGCCTGCGGCGATCTGATTGATGCCGCCCCACTCGCCGAGGTCGCACTGCCCATGTTCGTTGTCGCCCACGGCGACTACGGT